>JAVEXG010000084.1:0-15191 GCA_034004115.1 Bacteroidales bacterium
CGGGCATAAGCTGAAGAGCCTCTGTCCATCCTGAAATAACTCCTGACAGAGGGAACTGAGCCGGTTCGCCTCTTTGTATTGAGGAGTCAAATTCAGTACCGTCGATAAGAGTTCCGGCATAATGCACACTAACTGTGCTGTTGATTGAAGGCTTTTCGCCTGTTCCCATAGTAATAACTTCATACTGAAGTCCGCTCGGGGTAACAGTGACGCCTGATTTTTCCTTGTTTTTTGCCAGGAATGCCTCATTCTCTGCTATATAGTCCTTGTATTGTAGTTTGTCCTGTTCAGCCTGTCTTTCAGCCATCTCAGCCTGGCGGCCGGTTACATACGACATTATGACGCCTCTTGCCATCTCATCGGTCATTTCAGGCTTCCCGTTTTCACCGTCAAACATTGCTTTGGCCACGATTTTTGGATTCAACTGGAGTGAGTCAGCCTGCAGTGCATTGAAATTGATGATTCCGAAGGCATATGAAAGCGAGTCCTCACTTGTTTTTATTTTAGCATTTGATATGGACTGCTTTGCACATGAGCCAAGCATGAGGGCAACGACACTGGTAAGAACAATTAATCCCTTGATTTTCATTTGATATCGATTTAAATTTATAAATTTTGGCAAAGATAATACTTTGGCTTCAGTAAAAAAGACCGGATAATATAATTTTTCAAATTTTTACCGCACGGATAATCTGCCTTTTCCCGGGAGGTCCCGGAAGGAGAGATACATCGAAACCAGCTTTTTTCAGCGACCTCTGAACGCTTCCCTTTGCCGAATATGTTACAAAGACTCCCCCGGTTTCGGTAATGGCGGAAATTCTTTCAAAAACCTCACCTGTCCACATTTCCGGCTGCTTGTCCGGCCCGAACGCGTCAAAAAATATCAGGTCATAACGTCCTTCAGGTGCTGTTTTAGTGAGGTCACCTTCAATCTTGGTGAGGGTAAATGTACCGGTAATGTCCACAGGCATATTCCATGGGCAGGAATGAATATTGCTGAATAATCCGTCTTTTGCACCGGGAAATAATCCGGAATAGTTAAGCCTTCCGGTAATTTCTGCGGGTAGAGGATATTTTTCAATAGAGGTGTAGAAAATTTTCCTGTTGGCTGATGATGACTCAATGGCTGAAAGGTAAGCATTCAGACCTGTTCCGAAACCAGCTTCGAAGATTCTGACAGGGGATAAGTCAGTATGCTTTAAACCGCTGTTGATAAATATGAATTGTGATTCCTGAACAGCACCATGGATTGAGTGATAGTGTTCTGAAAGTTCAGGGACAAAAAGGGTGTGGGATCCGTCTTCGGTCAGAATTATCTCAGTCATCACCAGTTTGAATCATACCACGAGCGGACATCTGTGGCTATCATTCCGGCCATCCGGGCAGCTTCAAGTCCAAGATCGCCATCTTCGAAGACTTCAACATCAGCGGGTTCAACCTTCATCATTTCCGCGCATTTGAGGAAAGTCTCGGGGTGAGGCTTGAAGTTGTCAACATCGTTGGCCGTGACTATTATTTCGAAATATTTTCTGAGGCCGGTTATAGTGAGGGTTCTCTCAACAGCTTCCCTGTGACCTCCGGTTCCAACCGCCATAGGAATTTTCCCATGGTATTTTCTTACTATATCAGCCACTGGTGCGATTTCCTTTACATTATGCTGGACCCTGAAGAACTGGTCAAGTTTTTCACTTACGATTTCATCGACTGAAACCTTTCCCTCCAGGCCGCTGTTCTTTATGATTTCCGAGGCAATCAGCCATCCCGGACTTCCTGTGTGGAGGCGGAGAAATGCCGTATCAATTCTGGCTCCATATTTTTTACAGGCTACCTGCCATCCCTGGAAATGATAGGGCATTGTATCGGCAAGAGTTCCGTCGAGGTCAAAAATCAATCCCTTCACCCCGGGTTGGATGTCATACTTCATAAGCTGAAAAAATTAAGGGGCAAAGGTAAGCAAACTTTCTATTTAACCCTCAGGTTCGACTGGCTTTCGAACCACAGGCAATCGTTCCGGAGTTTCCTGGCGAGGCTGTTCCGCTTGTCCATTCCGTAATAAAACTGGTCGAGGTATTTTAACATTCCGGCTTTTGTTTTTTCAGGCAGATAAGGGAATGAGCTTACCACACTGTAGAATTCATCCTTTTTTTCTGCAAATTCGTTCAGGATTTCAATGAACCGTTCTTCGCTCCTGCAAACGGCCATATATAAACGCTGCCTTACATGGTCGATGGGAAGGTCGGTAAAGGGAACAGCGTAATTGGTGTTTACAAGGCCTGAATAATCAAAATCATAAGCCACTATGAGATTGTCATTTGGCCGCGGGTTTTCCTTTTCCTGAAGAATGATTACGTTATGGTGGATTGGAACCGACCAGTCGGTGTTACCGATCATGTAATTAAAAATAGCAACCCGGTCGAGCATGTCCTGTCTGACATCTCTCTGGGTCAGTTTACTTTTGACCTCCACTGTTGAGGTCCGCCGTTCCAGCACTTCTACAGGCTCTATTGCAAAACCATATTGTGTAAGGGGTTTATTTTCCTTTGCAGTGTTCAGGTAAGTGATCCTGAAAAGCCTTACTCTCAGACTGTGATCGGTTAAAACATTGAACAGCTTGTAGGCCAGGTATTCCTTCAGTATGTATTGTTCGAAGCCGGCCTTGCAGTAGGGAACAATCTTTAGTTTGTTGAGGCCTGTAAATTCTGAATCAACGGAATCCTTCACCTTGAAATTCAGCATCATGGGAGGAAAATCGCAAATTGCTGTCCGGCGTATGTTGCCGCGTGCCCTGACCTTGATATTCTTCACCACCGAGTCTGTTTCGCTCAGGTGATAAGTGAGGACCGCAGGCAGATAAAGAGTATCCGATTTATACCTCTTATATGTATTAATGTCAAATTTCAGAGATATTTCGAGCAGGTCATCGGTGTCAAAAAGAGTGACCTTTACATCCTGTGTGTCACTGACTGCAAAGTTGGCGTCGAGCGAGTCGACCTGGGCTGACAGGGTCGGTGTCAGAAAAATCATTAGGAGAACAACCAGATAGATTCTATTCATGCCGAATGTTATTAAAGGCTTGTAATTCAATCCCGAATAACTAAAAAGCGAAGAAAGCACATAATTATTTTCCGGTTGGGCCAAATTAATATGTTATAACATTGTTATAACAAACGAAAAGGCAGTTTTACCTTATAAATGTAAAGCTTTTACCGGTTCCGGTCAATTTTTTATTTCAGCTTTTCACAGTCCCAGGCACATAAACTATATCAGGTCCGGCGGAACAGTTCTTAACCTTGTTTCTGATTAAAAGAGGCAAGGTATTCTTTCACCTGCCTGTAAACATTTTCAGAGGTGAATCCGAATTTCTCATCCAGTACCTTGTAGGGAGCGGAATAACCGAATCCCGGCACTCCATACACTTTGCCCAGCGGGCCGGCAAGACCCTGAAGTGTAACCGGTAGTCCGGCGGTCAGGCCGAATACAGGCACGCCGTCGGGAATAACGGTAAGCTGGTATTCAACCGGCTGGTTTCTGAACAGGCCTTCGGAAGGAGCCGACACTATCCTTATTTTAATGTCGTCTTTTCTGAGGAGTTCTGCTCCGCCAATCAGTGTGGCGACTTCTGATCCGCTTGCCAGAAGTATCACGTCGGGAGCGCCCTGACAGTCAGCAACAATGTAAGCACCTTGAGCTGTTTTAAGTGCATCTTCATATCTTGAACCCTCTGAAGCCGGAAGGTCGGTGATGTTCTGGCGTGAGAGCAGCAGGGCTGTTGGTGAGGTTTTGTTTTCCAGTGCAAGTTTCCACGACACTGTTGTTTCGGCCGAATCGGCAGGTCTCAGAACGGTCATGCTGTTTGATCCGCTGTGATTTCTCATCTGTTCCATCAGTCTGATCTGTGCCTCCTGTTCAACAGGCTGATGCGTGGGTCCGTCCTCGCCAACCCGGAATGCATCATGAGTCCAGATGTATTTCACGGGCAGTTCCATCAGGCATGCAAGTCTTACAGCAGGTTTCATATAGTCGGAGAAGACGAAGAAGGTTCCGCAAGCAGGGATTACGCCTCCGTGCAGGGCCATGCCGTTCATAACTGCAGCCATGGTAAGTTCCGATACTCCTGCCTGGAGGAATGCTCCGGAGAAATCGCCTCTGGAGAATGCCTTTGTCTTTTTAAGGAAACCGTCGGTCTTATCAGAATTGGAAAGGTCGGCCGAAGCAACAATCATATTTTCAACTTTCGTAGCCAGAACAGCGAGGACTGCAGAAGAAGCAGCCCTGGTAGCTGAATTCTCCTTTTGGGCAATTGCACTGAAATCAATTTCGGGTATATTTCCTGAGTAGAACAGATTGAGTTTTTTGACAAGCTCCGGATTTTCCGATGCCCAAAGCTCCTTACGCCTCTTCCATTCGCCGGCTGCCTTTTTCTTTTCTTTCAGGATCTGATTGTATAGTGATTTTACATCGTCGAAGACTTTGAACGGATCTGCCGGATCGCCGCCAAGATTAGCAAGTGATTTTTCGAATGAACCTCCGGCTTCACTCACAGGCATTCCATGTGTGGATGTTTTTCTTTCAAAACTATTTCCGTCATTGTCGAGGAGTCCTAAGCCCATTATGGTTTTCCCTATTATTATAACCGGCTTTTCCTTTTCGCCGACTGCTTCTTTCAGGGCTTTCCTGATCTGGTCCTGGTCGTTTCCGGCGATTGTTATTACCTTCCATCCCCAGGAGGTGTATTTCATTGCGGTGTCCTCGGCTGTAACCGCTTTGGTCTCAGTTGAAAGCTGGATGT
This sequence comes from Bacteroidales bacterium, assembly GCA_034004115.1. Lineage (GTDB taxonomy): Bacteria > Bacteroidota > Bacteroidia > Bacteroidales > VadinHA17 > LD21. The sequence goes on from JAVEXG010000084.1 coordinate 4,790, forward strand.
CATTTGAATCGTAGAACATCACCAGGTTGTTAAGCCCAAGGAAACCGGCGAGTCTGCCAGCACCCTGTGAAATCTCCTCCTGAATGCCGCCGTCGGAAATGAATGTAAATGTTTTATGGGCGAAGAGTTCTCCGAAGCGGGCAGCAAGAAATCTTTCTGCAATGGCGGCACCTACTGCCATTGTATGTCCCTGGCCGAGCGGGCCGGATGTGTTTTCTATTCCCCGGGTAAGGTCAAGTTCGGGATGCCCGGGAGTGGGGCTGCCCCATTGTCTGAAGCCCTTGAGTTCGTCAGTGGTGAAGTGCCCTGTCAGAGTAAGAACGGAATAGAGCATGGGCGACATGTGACCGGGATCAAGAAAGAACCTGTCGCGGTTGATCCACCGGGGATCGTCCGGATCAAAGTTCAGAAATTCTGAAAAGAGAATATGAATGAAATCAGCTCCTCCCATGGCGCCGCCGGGATGACCCGAACGGGCTTTTTCAACCATCGACATTGATAGAATCCGGATATTGTCCGCTGCTCTTAAGTGCACTTCCTTATTCATAATAGAGATTTTTACCGTTAATATGTGACGGCAGCAAAAATATAATTATTTGATGACAGATCAAAGCCGCCGGCATTACTATAGTCCGAGCTTCGTCCTGATGGCCTGAGGAATTCCATCCTTGTGAACCATGATAAACATGGTTTTTGCCCTTACGAAGCTTTCCGACATATTGAGGTACCCGCCGAAAGAATTCCTTTCGGTTCCCCACGAGTTTTTTGTCTTATAGTATTTCACTCCGTTCTGGTCCTTCACAATTCCTGTAAGGTGCATAAGATGGTCATCGGTGGTTACAAAGCTCTCATAACCTTCCTGACGGTACTCCTGGCTTACGCTGGCTTCTGGTCCGGGCTTCGGAGGTTCCGGAAGACTGAGCTGAGATCCGCCCTGTGCCATTCTTTCAAGCCTTGCCCTGTCGGTTGTTGACATATCTGCAGGATTCTGGATTTCCGGTAACAAGGCTACCCCGTTTGTATGGGAAAAACTCCTTTCACTAACATCTCCGTCCCAGTTGACAGTATATCCGTTGTTAAGCGAATAATCCATTATCCCGATCAGGTCATCCAGGGGAACGTTGTAGAATCTTCCCATAGTCCAGTTGTCAGGTACTTCAAGCAATCCCTTTGTGTAGAAGGGGAAGTGATTATATGAGGTTATCTCAACGTAATCAGCCGGATTTATTCCGAGGCTTTCCGCAAATGAACGTGGAGTATGTGTGACTCCCTTATAAGTGAATGTTTCAGGGACTTTCCCGAGATATATATCGAGAATTGAGTTTACAATCTGCTGATATTGGTCGCTTTCTTTTCTCCTCTGGACCGGAACGGCAGCCACGGCATTTATAAATGCCTGCAATTCACTGTGGTTATGGGTGGGAGAACCGTAATTGAGACCACTATAAACTTCCTCGGGTACAATCCCTTCTTCGGAGAACTGCTTCATCCAGTCGTGCGAGAGACTCCCCGGGCCCAGATTGCCTTTACCCTGCCTTAGGTAATTGTCTTTCAGCCTGTCGGTGTAGTTATTCCTTACAATGAACATTTCTGAAAGGTCATATTCTCCCTTTCCCATCCTGAGAAGCTCCGACTCAATAAATGAAGTGGTTGCGAAACACCAGCATGTACCTGTGCTGGCCTGGTTTTTTACAGGGGTGGCTTTCAGATCCACAACGGGCGTAAAAACGAATCCCTCTGTTTCTTTTTTCGGTTCGGTCTTATTTGTTTTATTTCTCTGGGCAAAGGAGGTGGAACTTAACAGTCCGATGCAAACTAAAAGCAAAATAGGTTTCTTCATAGTGATTTAATGTAGTTGTTTCGATATCGGGTTAATGATTATCCGGTCGCTCTTCCGGGTTCAAGGCGCAAATTTAATATTTTGGCGATTGGTCCGGAATTTTTATTGTGAAGGTTGTTCCGGTGTCAGGAATGCTTTTTAATTCGATTGTCCCGTCATACAGATCAACCATTTTTTTTACAATGGACAGGCCGAGTCCGCTTCCGGCAATGTTTTTTGTCTGACTACTTCTGATCCTTACAAAATCCCTGAATAATTTGCTCTGGTCCTCCTCGCTTATTCCTATACCCGTGTCCTCCACCATTATTATATAGTAATTGCCGATTTTCCGGATGGTCAGGAACACCTTGCCTCCTTCCTTATTGTATTTGACTGCATTTGAGACCAGGTTGCTTATTATTATTTCAATTTCCTTGCTGTCGGCCCGGATAAAAATGTTTTCCGGGACATCCATAATTATATCGACATGCTTCTGTCCGGCCATTGGTTCGACAGTGTCGGCCACCGATCGTGCGATATCATGAAGGTCAACATTTATTATCTGTCGGCTTTTCTCACCTGACTCGATCCTTGAAAGGTCGGTGAGGTCGGATATCAGGGAACGCATTCCCTTGAGCCTTTCGAGACATCTTTCAAGCATCATCTTATAGTCGTCGACTGAGTTGCCGGCCTGTTTTTCGAGGATGATCCTTATGTAGCCGTCCACAGCATTGATGGGAGATTTCAGTTCATGGGAAAGGACAGAAAGGAACCGTATCTGATTATCCCTGCCTTCCTGGCTCAATTTTCGTGTCATCCGCCGCAGGTACAGGTTTTTCGTAATTCCCTCGAGGGCAGTGCGCAGCTCCTGCGGGGTGAACGGCTTGGGCATAAAGCTGAAAGCCCCCATGTTGGTAGCTTTTACCGCTACATCGAGGGTGGCATACGATGTTATCATCATTACAGCGATGTCATATTCCTTTTTTCTTACATATTCGAGTACCTCGATGCCGTCCATCCCGGGCATTTTGTTGTCGAGCAGCATAATGTCGACAGGGGTGCTTTCAATGATCTCAACAGCCTTTTCCCCGCTTTCCGCGGTGAGGACCTCGTAGCTGAATGGTTCATCAAGGAAAGGATAACTGACGGTGAAGTTCCTGAGAGACCTCTCGGCACCTGTTCTTATACCGGGTTCGTCGTCAACGACAAGAAGATTTAAAACACTCATAGAGTAATTCTTATCACAATTTTTACAATATCATTATAGTCAGGCTTAAAAATAATGACAAATAGCATGTTAATTTTTTCACAATACCACACTCCGGAGATCGTTATAATAAAGTGCAGTAAATGAGGCGCATGCGAAGACAGGAAAGTCTTTAAGGCATGTTGGTCAGCAGGTTATTAACATAGTTTATGAAAAATTATGATATGTGTTTTGGTAAATTAGGAATTATTGTTATTAATTTAACAGAACGAAGGAAAAAGACTCCGTGACAGGTAAAAATAATAGTAATTATTTAAAAACCAATTAAGTATGTATGAAGTCGAAGATCTTGTAAAGAATTTGTCCCTTAAGTATGGAAGTACCAGGAGCAGTCTCATGCCCATTCTTCAGGGAATAGTGGAGAAACACAACTATTTGTCCGACGAAGTGATGGTCGAGGTCGCGAAGACGCTTGACATCTCAGCAGCGGAAGTTTATGGGACAGCTTCGTTTTACACTTTTCTCGATACCCAGGTACGGGGAAAATATGTGATAAGGGTTTGTAAGACAATCACCTGTTCGATGAAGGGAAAAGGTGAGATAGTGCAGACCATTGAAGATATGCTCAAGATAAGACCAGGAGAGACGACTCCCGACAGGATGTTCAGCCTTCTGGAGACCAACTGCATTGGATGGTGTCATAAGGCGCCTGCTATTCTCATAAATGAGATGCCCTATACTGAGCTTACGCCCGAAAAGATTGTGGAAATACTTAAAAGTTATATGAAAACCAAATAATCTGCTGTATTATGGAAAACAAAGTATTAAATAAAGTAGGGCTGATATTCGAGAGTGTGGATCCGAAAGAGGTTCTTACGAAGGCTTTCAATATGTCGAAAGACGAGGTGATTCAGCAGGTTCTTGATTCAGGGCTTAAAGGACGCGGTGGTGCAGGATTCCCTACCGGTCTGAAGTGGAAGTTTACCGCAGCCGAAAAGGATCCCGAGAAATACATAGTATGCAATGCTGATGAGGGAGAACCCGGAACTTTCAAGGACAGGGAGATACTCGACAGGGTTGCCTACAAGGTTTACGGAGGTATGGCGATAGCAGGCAGGACAATAGGAGCGAAGGAAGGATACGTTTATCTCAGGGGAGAGTACAAGTTCCTTCTCCCGAAGCTCATGAAGGAGCTTGATGATTTCCATAAGATGATAGATGAGATAGGCTACGACTTCAGGATCCATTACAGGCTCGGAAGCGGGGCATATATATGTGGTGAGGAGAGTGCGCTGTTTGAATCGATAGAGGGGTTCAGGGGAGAGCCCCGGAACAAGCCTCCTTATCCCACAACTTCAGGTGTTTTCTGCAAACCTACATCTATAAATAACGTCGAAACCCTGGTAACCGTGATGATGATAATCATGCACGGAGCCGATTCGTATGTCAGGCTGGGTACCAAGGATTCGAGGGGTTCCAAGGTCTTCTCAATTTCAGGAGACACACCGACTCCCGGCATCTTTGAACTTGAACTGGGAATGACTGTCCAGCAGTTTGTGGATGAGTTCGGCGATGGTGACACAAAAGCAGTGCAGGTAGGAGGGGCTTCGGGTTTCTGCGTTCCGAGGAAGAAATTTGCAAATACCATAATTGGCTTTGAGGGAGTACCAACCGGCGGATCGATGAAGCTTTTCAACAGCTCCAGGTCGATGTACAATGTTCTTCATAACTACCTTGATTTCTTTACTGAAGAATCGTGCGGACAGTGTACGCCATGCAGGGTCGGCTGTCAGCAGCTCCTCAAGGGCGTCGAGAAGGTGAAAAAGGGAGAAGCGAAATCAATATATCTGAATGAGCTCGTGAAGCTGGCCGACACCATGAAGATCGCATCAAAATGCGGGCTGGGCCAGTCGGTCGGAAATGCATTCCGGACTATTGTTGAAAACTTCAGGGAAGAGATCATCTATTAATTCACATTGAAAATCAGAAAAATATGATAAATCTGACTATAAACGACCAAAAGGTTTCAGTACCGGCCGGAACTACAGTTCTTGATGCTGCGAAGTCATTAAAGATCAATATACCAACATTGTGCAACCATCCCGACCTTTGTGTCGCCGGTAATTGCCGTGTGTGCGTGGTGGAACAAATGGGAGCAAGGACGCTTGTCGCTTCGTGTGCGACACCGGTCTCAGAGGGTATGGAGATTAATACGAATACCCTGAAGGTAAGGAATGCCCGCAGGCATATTGTTGAACTCCTGCTTTCCGAACACAGGTCCGACTGTACGAAATGCTATAAGAATACAAAGTGCGAACTTCAGGCCCTGGCCAATGAGTTTGCCTTCGGCGACAATATCTTCCTTGATCTGGTGGAGGATCATCCCTATACAATTGACCGGTCATCCCCTTCATTCATGAAGGACGACAGCAAGTGCATCAGATGTCAGCGTTGCGTAAGGACATGTTCCGAGCTGCAGTACATTTCCGCTATTGCCGTTGCCAACAAGGGAGCGCATCAGAAGATATCATCATTCCACGACAGGCCGATGAGTCATGTTATCTGCACCAACTGCGGACAGTGCGTGAACCGCTGTCCTACGGGTGCTCTTATCGAAAAGACCTATATCGACCAGGTATGGGATGCCATTTATGATCCCGACAAGTATGTGATTGTCCAGACTGCACCTGCCGTAAGGGTGGCCCTTGGTGAGGACCTTGGCTATGATCCGGGAGAAAGGGTTACGGGAAAGATGGTCAATGCACTGAGACAGATCGGATTCGATTCGGTTCTTGATACTGATTTCAGCGCCGACCTTACTATTATGGAAGAAGGGACAGAACTTCTGACAAGGCTGAAGAAAGCCCTTGTCGACAAGGATGCATCGATGAAATTCCCGATGTTCACATCCTGTTCACCGGGCTGGATAAAGTTCATTGAACACAAATACCCTGAATTCCTCCCAAACCTTTCGACCTGCAAATCGCCGCAGCAGATGTTCGGTGCACTGGCAAAAACCTTTTATGCCGACAAGAAGAAGATCGACCCGTCAAAAGTCGTATCTGTATCTATCATGCCGTGCACTGCTAAGAAATATGAGGCCGACAGGCCTGAGATGAGGGCAAGCGGATACAAGGACATCGATTTCGTTCTCACGACGCGCGAGCTGGCAGTCATGATCAAACAGGCCGGTATTGATTTCAGGAATCTTGAAGCTGCAAACTACGATTCGATAATGGGCGATTCAACAGGTGCCGCAGTTATATTCGGAGCCACAGGCGGGGTGATGGAAGCTGCACTCAGAACAGCCTACGAGATAGTTACGGGAAGAGAGGTTCCGTTTGCCAACCTTAACATTACTCCGGTGAGAGGTCTGGAGGGCGTTAAGGAAGCCACGGTGAAAATCGAAGGATGCACTGAAGACTGGAAGTTCCTCGAGGGAGCTGAGCTTAAGGTTGCAATTGCACACGGACTGGTAAATGCCAACACGATCATGGCAGAGGTCCGTGAAGGGAAATCCCCATATCATTTCGTTGAAATAATGGCATGCCCCGGAGGCTGTATCGGCGGTGGCGGACAACCTATTCCGACAAGCAAGGAGATCAGGCAGAACAGGATTAATGCAATCTATTCAGAGGATGAGCACATGGTACTCCGTAAGTCGCATGATAATCCGGATGTTATTGCACTTTACAAGGAGTTCCTGGGTAAGCCCAACAGTCATAAGGCTCATGAGCTTCTGCATACCCACTATGTTGAGAGGGATAACTTCTAGAAATATTTTGTAATTTGATGGCCGGCATTTTTTTTAATGCCGGCTTTTTTTTGGAATAACGAACCGCAGGACAATTATTCCGGTTATGACAAATTCAGACTAAATGATACATCCATGGAAAACAATGAACTTAAGATAGCGACGGCACAATTCGAGAACAGGAGCGGAGACAAGGAGTACAATCTGTCGGTTATTGATACCCTTGCGGGACAGGCGGCTGCTGCAGGAGCGGATGCAATTGCTTTTCATGAGTGCTCCCTTACAGGTTATACTTTTGCCGGGAAGTTATCCGAAAGCGAACTTCGCGACATTGCTGAGCCCATTCCCGACGGCCCGGGCACTGGAGCTCTTGTTAAAATTGCCAGGAAGCATAACATCTTTGTTCTGGCCGGTCTCTTTGAAAAGGATCAGGATGGGAAAATTTACAAGGCTTACATCTGTGTCAGCGGTGAAGGGCTTGTGGCAAAGCATCGTAAGATCCATCCTTTTATAAATCCTGCCATCGTCCCCGGCGACCGCTACACCGTTTTCGACCTGAAGGGATGGAAATGCGGCATACTTATCTGCTACGACAACAATGTGATAGAGAATGTGAGGGCAACGGCCCTGCTTGGAGCAGAAATATTATTCATGCCTCATGTTACAATGTGCACTCCTTCTCCGCGTCCGGGAGCAGGATTCGTGGATCCGCAGCTATGGATCAACCGGCATGCCGATCCTGAAGCATTGAGAAAGGAGTTCGACGGACCCAAGGGCAGGGAATGGCTTATGCTCTGGCTTCCGGCCCGTGCTTATGACAATGGGATTTACGTCGTGTTCTCCAACCCGATAGGAATGGATGATGACCAGCTCAAAAACGGATGTTCAATGATAATCGATCCTTTTGGCAAGATCATTGCCGAGTGCAGGGAGCTTGGCGACTGCTTCGCAACTGCAGCAATTAACCGGCAGAAGCTTGAGGATGCAGGAGGCTTCAGGTATACGAGGGCACGGCGCCCCGATCTTTACAGGGATATTATTGGCAGAGACCATACGGCGGTCCAGAAAGTGGCATGGCTGAAAGGGAAAGGTAAATTTCCGGGATAAGCGGCAGTTTTGTATTTTTGCGTTGATTCCTGTAATTTCTCATAGAGCCTTTCAAAAATGGAAATTCATTACGACTGGAAGACAAAACTGTTCAGCAAAAAGTTTGAAATTTATCAGAACGATCAACTCAAGGGTGAACTGTTCAAGGAGGGATTGTCGAGAATAGTGACCGGGGAGCTGAATACGAAGAGGTTTAAGTTTGAGACAAAGGGTTTTTTAAAATTTGAAACTACAATCACTGATCTCCAGAGGCATATTGAAGCAGGGAAGATAACCTTTCTTCGGAGGAAAAACGATACTATTATCCATTATAAGGACAGGCAGTATAAATGGAAATTTGAGAATTTTATTTGTTCACGCTGGAGCCTGAGTGATGAAAACAAAGTACTTATCAAATATCATTCAAACGCGTTTACCGGTATGATAGAATCATACACAACCAATGAACTGCTTATATTATCAGGTTTCTACATAAGGAACTACCTCAGGCAACGATCGGCTCAGATTGCAGCCATCTCATAGAACCACTAACCTGTTGTTTTCAATTGGCACAATGAGAAAGATCATCCATATCGACATGGATGCTTTTTTTGCATCCGTCGAGCAGCTTGACAATCCGGAGCTCCGTGGTAAGCCTGTTGCGGTAGGGGGCAGCGGCATCCGTCACGTTGTTGCTGCTGCCAGCTATGAAGCACGAAAGTTCGGTGTTCATTCTGCCATGCCCTCGGTAACAGCCAGAAAGCTGTGCCCTGAACTGATTTTTGTAAGGCATCGTTTTGAACGTTATCACCAGCTGTCGGAAATGATTTTTGAAATATACAGGGAGTTCACCGACCTGGTCGAACCACTTTCGATCGATGAGGCATTTCTCGATGTCACAAACGACAAAAAAGGGATGGGATCTGCGACTCTTATTGCACGAACAATAAAGAAGGAGATAAAGGCAAGGACAGGGCTTACTGCTTCCGCCGGAATATCGGTAAACAAGTTCCTGGCAAAGATTGCATCCGATATGGACAAACCAGATGGATTATACCTGATCGCCCCGGAGAAAGCTGCGGAATTTATAGAGAAGCTCTCTATTGAAAAATTCTTTGGAATTGGCAGGGTTACTGCTGCCAAAATGCACAAGCTTGGCATACATTGCGGGGCCGATCTCCTTAAGTGGGACCTTCTATCACTGATAAGAAACTTCGGCAAGTCGGGAAGGTTTTACTACGATATTGCCAGGGGTATCGATGAGCGCCCGGTAGAAGTCAATTCAGAGCGGAAATCAGTGGGTACGGAACTCACATACGAAAAGGACCTGACCACTCAGTTTGAGATCATTGCCGAGCTTTACAAAGTCGAAAAGGAGTTGATGGAAAGGATTGAAAATGCTGGTGTAACCGGAAGAACAGTCACCTTAAAGATTAAGTTTTCTGATTTCAGACAAATAACAAGAAGCAGGACTTTGCCTGATCATATCCGTTCGTTCGGGAGACTTCATGAGGAAGTCACGGGAATTAGGAAGTCGCTCGATCTCAGCGGAAGCAGGATTAGACTTCTGGGAGTGACAATTTCAAATCTGGAGACCGATGATTGCTCCGACAGGCAGCTGGAGCTGTTTGACAACGATGATCCTATTGACTGAAGCCTGCTTCGCTGCCAAACTCCCTGAAAAAATTATCCAGAATAAGATATCTTTTCCTGTGCTTTTCTATCAGAACAGTGTGTTTTCCAAACCACGATTCCATGTTCCGGAACCTGTTTGCAGCATTCTTCCTGATCTCATCGGCGATTTTTTCAGGAGGGACGCCCCGCTCAATGTAAATTTCTAGATAACGGTAGATCCCCATATGCCCGAAGGCATCCATGTCGTCGGCAACAGAAAGGATTACCAGAATATTATTTTTTTCTTCAAGACCTGATGAATACTCCTTATTGTCATGTTTTTCAATTGCATCAAGCATGTCGGTCCAGTCTGATAAATCATGGTTGAGTCCTGACAGGAACTCCGCAGCTAAATTCCTGCTGTGGAAGCCGTGATCGGCACCGGTGGTGACTGTCATCCCCAGGTCGTGAAGATAACATGCGATTAATATCTTGCCGTAAAAGTCCAGTGAGTGCGGATTGCTTTTATTTTCAGTGCTGATCAGCAGTTCCCTTGCAAAACTCCATACTCTTCGGTGGTGGCTGATATCGTGGGAAAAAAGCATCCTGTTGCCCCATTTCCGGGCAAAAAAAACTTCAAGAGCCTGCTGATACATGTTTTCAGCAAGCCCCGGGGTATTTAAAATATCCATTTAATGATTTGAACTAATGAAAAGCAGACCCTTCCGGAAGGCTGCCTTTTACCTGCTTCTACTTTAGCATGCTTTCTGCCAGATCGAGGATAGTAGTATCATCAAACGTCACTATTCCGCCTCCCGGACCCTGTTCGTAGTGAACGCCAACACACTGTCCAAGTTCAAAATTTGTTCCTCCGAAGTAGTTTCTGACAGTTTCTTCATGCAGATCCAGCTTCTCTGCAATC
>JAVEXG010000085.1:0-15180 GCA_034004115.1 Bacteroidales bacterium
AAAAGAATATGCCCCAGATTTGCGGGATACCGCTTCGGCTACGCCTACGCTCCAACCCGCAAATCTAAAGAACAAACTAAACAATTAAGTCAAAGAACTTAATAACATATTGCCAAATGGCACAAATATAGGGGGGTGGGGGGTGGAACAAGCAGGGATGACATGCTATCTTCTGAGAATGGTGGGTGGAACGTAAAGCGGAAATGAAGTGGTCTCAATTTAGCAATAAGATGTGTACAAAGAGTAGCATTCAGGGCAGGGGGTAAAAAACCTTTCGGGAGTGGGGTGGAACATAAAATGGAAATGAAGTTATCCCACTCCCTGCAGTTCATCCGATTCATAAATCATCTTATCACCGGGACCATCTGAAATGCTGATCATTGCCCTGGCCAGATCACCGGCCTTAATCCCCCTGTATTTCCTCAGTGGTCCGATCATCATCCATCCTATGACTTTCATGAAAACCGCTGAAACACTTTCTGCAAGACGGAATTCAACCCGGTCACCCATTAGTATTGAAGGTCGTACGAATTTGAGGTTCCCTCTGTAGATTTCCCTGACAGCCTTTTCCATCTCTCCCTTGGTCCTGAGGTAGAAATTGGATGAAGAGGCATTAGCCCCGATTGATGATATAACTACAAGAGATTCGGCGGAGGCAGCTTCGGCAAGCCCGGCAATCGCTTTCGGCATCTCAAGATCGACTTTGGCGAAGGCTTCCTGAGAGCCTGCAGTTTTGATTGTGGTGCCAAGGCAGCAGAACCAAGAACCGGATTGCAGTTTTCCCATCAGCTCTGAGAGTTTCGAGAAATCTGTCAGACTGATCTGGCTCAGCTTTGAGTCGGGAAGTACCAGAGGGCTTCTTACTACAACCGTTACCCTTTCGTATGAATCGTTGCTGAGAAGAGCCTTTACAAGTTCTTTCCCGATTAGTCCGGTTGCTCCGAAAACAACCGCTGTTTTTTTCTTATTATCCTGTTTGCTTGTCATGTTTAAAGCTGTTTTTACTATCAGATCCGGCGTTCATGCCTGCAAATCCCTTGTTGCTGACCATTTGTCCACTGCCGGAGCAGTGTAATCCTCCATAATATCAAGAAGTGTGTCGATATTGTCGCTTATGAGAAGCATCCGCCTGCTCGATTCCTTAATAAAGCCATTGGCATTCATTGTCGATGCAAGATCCATAAGCGGATTGTAGAATCCGTTTATGTTAAGCAGTCCGGCGGGTTTTCTGTGAAGCCCGAGCTGGCCCCAGGTGAGTATCTCAAAGAATTCCTCCATGGTGCCGAAGCCTCCGGGCAGGGCGATTATCCCGTCTGACAGCTCGTGCATCCTGGTCTTTCGTTCATGCATTGTATCGACCAGGACAAGTTCGGTGAGGTTGTCGTGTGCTATGCCCTTGTCGCTGATGAACCGCGGCAGGACTCCGGTAACCTCGCCGCCCCTGCTCAAAGCGCCGTTCGCGACTGCATTCATCAGCCCGATTTTAGTGCCTCCGTAAACAAGTCCTATCTTCCTTGAAGCAAGCGTCTCGCCCAGCCTGAATGCCTGCTTTTCAAAGATATCATCGTTCCCCCGGCTTGAGCCGCAAAAGACCGATATCCTTTTTATGCCATACATTGTATTTCTAAACAGATTTGTAAAGTGAAGATCAAAATTCCGGTAATATTCATGGAGTTGCGTTAATCGATGAAGATTTCCTTAAGGACCGATTTGACTTTCTTTGCCTCTGCAGGAGTAAGGTCGCCGGTCACTTTCAGGATCCTCTTCTTTTCTATTGTAATGATCTGATCGAGAACTATCCTGGCCGCTTTAGTGCCTGCTTTTATTTTCACCCTTGTCGGGTAATCTCCCGTATCGGGTCCGACCGGAGCCAGAGTAACTGTTCTTAGCGACCTGTTCATTTCGGCGGGAGATATTACAACGCATTGCATGGTTCCGGACAGGTCATTCCCTGATGCCGGATCCTGAGCCACAAGCACTATGCTGTACTGGTTTGCTTCCATTACAATTAGATTTTACCGGATGGTTGATTATTTTAAAAGCAGAATATCCTCCCCCTTTGAATTCATCTCGTTCAGTGAGTTCTCCCAGCCTTCCCTCGTCTGGTTTAAGGGGGTGATGTTTATATGGTTCTTTCTCAGATTGAGCACTACCTTGTTCTGGATGTTATACCTCTCGATGATCGCCCTGCTAAGGATGATCCCCTTTGAGTTCCCGATCTGAATTACCTGTATTTCCATTGGTTACACGATGTTATAACATTGTTATAACAAAGGAATCAATAATAATTTTGTTTTGCAAATTTTATTTCAGTCCCGTTAGGGGCGACATAATACAGGGCAGGGCAACGCCTCCGGTTATGGCTACCCCCAGTTTCTCTTAATCCTACCCCGTCTCCCCTTACAGGCTCTTAACCCTACCCCTGCCTATCATACAGGCTCATCATCGGCCTGTTCCCCTTTGGTTTACCCCCCCACCCCCCTAAAGGGGGGCTATGTCTTTGATTATTCTGAGTATAGAAACTTGAACCTCATCCAGCTTTTCAAATCTCTGTTCATTTGCCGTTGCGGTGAACATTTCTGCCGGTTGTGTCTACCCCCCAACCCTTTTGTGGCTATCGCTGAGCGACTTTCCTGCCCCTTGTGTCTACCCCCCAACCCCCCTAAAGGGGGGCTAAGAATCAGACAATGAGTAATATAATATTTAAGAGATTATACGTTTGTAGTTTTCTATTTTCGGGACGAATAGTTATCCAGCCTGGTAATATCATTCAATGATCTTAAATAGTTGTAAATCAACGATCTTAAGCCCCCCTTTAGGGGGGTGGGGGGGTGGAACATGCAGGGATGAAATGCCATCTTCCGGTGATGGGGGGTGGAACGTAAAGTGGAAATAAAGTGGTCTCAATTTAGCAATAGGGTGTGTACAATGAGTAGTTAAACAATAAGGTGAGGGTGAAGATCCTTCAAAATAATCTTCAAACGTATCAACCCCCCATAACAAATTATCCAATATTGATTTTCTGTCGTTGTTTTCATAACTTTAAGCCTCCTGATAACCTTGAAAAGCCTGACATGATGAAAAAAATCCCTCTGATTCTGTTTTCTTTGTTGCTGATTGTCTTAAATGCCTGCAATAAGAGCGATGATGTCAAAACGGTCACTTTCGAAGGGAAGTCCTTTGAGCAGAAATGGGCCGTTAAGGATCTCAACCCGGATCTGCCGGCTGACTGGTCCTCTTCCGGATTTCTGACAATGGATTTCAGGGCATCCTCCACACAATGCTTCCATATCAGTCTTTACGATACAGGAGGGGTCAGAAGACTCCGGATTCTGCCATTTCAGGGTGCATGGGTAAGGGCCTCCATCCCCCTGGCCAACTTTCAGAAGAGGAACGTGATAGGGCACGATATGGCCGCGATAGGACAAAAAGGAATGCCCGGCTACGGCCTTGGATTCAGCGGTAGTGTCGGAACCATAAACCAGGTCGATTCGATAGGATTCCTGATGGACCAGCCAATTGGCTCCCCGGTCCTTGAAATAAGGAATCTTCGCCTTACACTGACGCCTGAGGATTCAGTTCTCAGTCCGGTCCCTCTTGTGGATGAATTCGGACAATGGATCCCCGCCGGATGGCCGGGGAAGGCGGCTGCGATTGAGGATCTTCAGGCTGCCTGGGATGAGGAGGACAAGGCGCTCCGGAACGACCGGTTCAATGTATCGGATTATCGAGGTTATCTTGAAACCAGCACGGCAGCCACCGGATTTTTCAGGGTGGAGAAGATCGACGGGAAATGGTGGTTCATCGACCCTCAGGGCCATTATTTCATATCAGCCGGCAGTACCGGAATTAGTCCGGGCGGTTCATTTGCCCGGATTGAGGGAAGAGAATACATATACAAATCATTTGTTCCCGAAGAACTTACAACCGCCGACCGCAGACTTGGAAAGGCTTCGTTTTTCACCTGGAACATCTACAGGAGGTTTGGTCCGGATTATTACAAGAAATGGATGGAGTTTACTGCCAGGCGCATGGACGACTGGGGACTGAACACTGTTGCCAACTGGTCGGATCCCAACCTGGGACGAACAGCCGGTGTGCCTTACGTGGCAACACTGTCGGGGTGGGGCTTTGAAGCAAAAACGATGGGCATGCCTGATGTCTATGCCCCTGATTACGAGGCCATAGTTGACGCTGCCGCAGCCCGCCAGTGTGAGCCTCTCAGGACCGATCCCTTCCTGCTGGGTTATTTTGTGGGAAATGAACCGCCATGGCCCGGCAGGGAGATGGAACTGATTCGGGTTATACTTGAAGGTGATGACATCCCAATGAAGAAGGCACTGGAGGAATTTCTTAAGGGAGGTGACACGCCCGAACGCCGGAAGGCTTTCGTTTATGACACTTATACCAGATTTATCACCCTTGTGAACAAGTCGATAAGTAAGTATGATCCGAATCACCTTAACCTTGGACTGCGTTTCGGCGGCGACCCTCCCGAAGATCTGGTCAGGGCCTCTGCTACAGTAGGCTTTGATGTGTTCAGCCTGAACATTTACAACTATTTCGCCGATCACGGGAGGCTTGACAGGATTGCTGATCTGACCGGACTTCCGATAATGATCGGAGAATTCCATTTCGGGACCATCGAGAGGGGACTGTCGCCCGGTTTAAGGCAAACCATCAGCCAGGAGGAACGCGGAGCTGCATACCGTTACTATGTTGAAAATGCCGTAGCCCATCCCAACCTGATAGGAACACATTGGTTCCAGTGGTGGGACCAGCCCTCAACCGGAAGAGGTGACGGGGAGAATTACAATATTGGCATGGTCGATGTCACCGACAGGCCATACAGGGAGCTTGTTGATGCGGCAAGGGAGACTCATGCAAGGCTTTATGAGATCCATTCCGGAAAGATCCCGCCTGTCGACAGGAGGGCAAAGACCCAATAGATAATGAAATTGCAGATTTCTTTATTATTTACATAAAGAATATTGATCTCCACGAATTTATTCACCACGGATTTCACTGAGAGCACGGATAAAATCACGGATTTTATTATTTAAAACAATCCGTGCATTCCCCGTGTTCTCCGTGAAACCCGTGGTAAGATAAAATATATCAGATCAGATTTTCCCTGTTTTTCGTTGTTCGTTTTTTTGGGAGGGGAAAGTTATGGCAATATATCTACTGCGACCAGCCTGTTGGTCTCCTGTCCCAGCGATGTTTTTCGAGCTGCTTCATCAGTTCAGGCTCCAGCAGACCTGCATCGCTTGCAGCAATGTTCGCCCTTGCATGCGATGGCTTCCTCATACCGGGAATAATAGTGCTTACTGTCGGTTCGCCAAGAATAAACCGGAGAGCCATTTCCGACATGGTTTTACCTTCAGGGATCAGGGGCCTGAGAGCTTCAGCCCTGTCAACACTGGTATTAAGGTTCTCCGGGACGAAATAGGTGTTCCTCCAGTCGCCTTCAGGCCACTTTGACTCTTTTGTAAGAGTTCCGGTAAGAGTTCCTTCATCGAGGGGAACGCGGGCAATCACTGCCACATTCATCTCGCGGCAGGCAGGGAACAGCTCATCCTTCGGATTCTGATCGAAGATGTTGTAAATAACCTGCACTGAATCGATAAGTCCGCTTCTTACAGCTTTTACTCCATTCCATGGTTCCCAGCGGTTAACACTGATGCCAATGGCGTGGAACAGGCCCTGCTCCTTCAGTTCGATCATCTTTTTTATCCCGCGGTCATCTTCGAGCCAGTCGTCCTCCCAGGTGTGAAACTGCATCAGATCGAACGACTCAAGCCCTGAATTTTTAAGGCTTCTGTTTACATACTCCTCAATGTGGCCGGGAGGGAAACAGTCGTCGAGTGTGTATTCCCTTCTGGCCGGCCATTTGAAGTTCTTTGGCGGCATCTTGGTAGCCGTATAGAGTTTTTTATCAGGATTTGCCCTTACCAGTTTTCCGAGGAGTCCTTCACTTTTACCTGCACCGTAGCCCCAGGCAGTGTCGAAAAATGTGCAGCCCAGGTCGGCAGCAAGCTGAAGTGATTCAAGCGACTCTTCATCATCTGAACCGGTCCAGCCTGCCATGCCCCACATGCCGTAGCCAATCTCACTTACTTTCCAGTTTGTTCGTCCGAATGTTCTGTATTTCATAATGTATGGGTTTAATAAATTTTGTTTTCAATGTTGAAGTAGTGCGACCTTCTATTTCATCATCTCCTCCCTGAGATGCCTGTAGGGTGAACCGGGTTTCCAGCCGGGAAACTCGTCAGTCTTGCTTAACAGGTAACCGGTTTCAAAAAATACCCTTATGTCGTCGATCATGCCGTCGAATCTCCATTCATCGGGGTTGTAATTGTCGGACGGCTTGTGGTAGTGTTCGGCGATGTATCTGTCCGATTCGGCTTTTCCCCATTCTATTCCTCTTTCCACATCATCAACACCCGACGAAGGATATAACACCGGGACCCCCGCCTCCGCAAAACTGAAATGATCGGAACGGAAAAACCCACCCTGTTCGGGAAAAGGATCAGGCGTTGCATAACGTCCGTATTTTTCAAGCACGCCAGTCATAAATTCGTCGAGAAACGACATGCCAAGCCCAATCATTGCCATATCCCTTGTTTTACCGGTGATGTTGAGGGCATCCATGTTTATAACACCGACGGTTTTGTTCAGCGCAACCAGGGGATTTGATACGTAAAACCTGCTGCCGAGAAGTCCCTGCTCTTCACCGGTGACTGCAAGGAAAAGAATTGAACGATCCTGTCTTTCCGGAAGGCTGACGAAGGCTTCCGCCAGTTCGAAGAGTGCTGCCGTACCAGTTGCATTATCGAGCGCTCCGTTGAATATAGAGTCAACTTCAAGCGATGGGTTAACTCCAAAATGATCCCAGTGGGCCGTGTAGATTATGTATTCACCAGGCCTCTTGTTTCCCGGCAATACCCCCGCCACATTGTTTGATAGTACATTGATTGCCTGGTTGCTGAAACTGACCGAAGCCTTCAGGTTCATGCTTACAGGCCTGAATCCCCTTGTGGCTGCTGAGGCGATCATCTTTTTATAGTCAAGCCCTGCAGATTCAAAAATCTTCTCAGCATAGGTGGTCGTAACCCACCCCTGCATCTGAAGATCAGATTCAGCTATTTCGTTGCCTGCAAGGGAATAGTTCGATCCCGACCAGCTGTTGACTACAACGCTCCATGGATAGGCCGCAGCACCGGTCTCGTGAATTATGATTGCAGCTCTGGCTCCCTGACGGGCAGCCTCTTCAAACTTGTAAGTCCACCTGCCGTAAATGGTCATGGCGCGGCCATTAAACAGGCTGGTGTCGGAAGTGGCATAACCAGGATCATTTACAAGTATCAGAACGGTTTTCCCCTTAACATCAAGGTCTTCATAGTCGTTCCACCCGAATTCCGGGGCATTGATGCCATAGCCGGCGAATACCAGTTCTGATTCTTCGATGGTTATACTTTCCGAGGTCTGTGACGACCAGCCCACGAAATCGACTGGTGATGAAAGGCTTAGAGTGGCCTTCCCTCCCTTGATTAACAATGACTTGGATGGATCGGATGTAAGCCGGAGCAGCGGCACTTCCTGAAGATAGCTGTCGCCGCTAACCGGTTTCAGGCCAATCAGTTTGTATTGTTCCACGAGATAATTGATTGTCTTTTCCTCTCCGGCGGTTCCGGGGAACCTTCCCTGGAAGTCGTCGGATGCAAGAACCGCGATCTGTTTCTTCATGTCTTCCGCGGTGATCGACTCCAGGGCTGTTTCAGGAACCGGCTTTTTAGGTCCGCATCCGAAGATCAGAAAAGGCAGGATCAGCAGTGGGTATTTAATGCGCATATTTAAAGTGATTTTTTACGGCAGCAATTATATTGCTACCTGAGTTCAACAGTTATACTTCCTTTTTGTTTGCTCAGTTCAACTTCGGTTGATACCCCGTCCACCGTGATTTTATATTTTCCGAAGAAGGCCGGTACAGTGAAAGTACCATCGGCTCCGGCTTTCCCCGATTCGCTGGTCCACCATTGATTATAGACAAGGTCATGGTAAGCCCCGGCGGCAGGTGTGGGCGACCAGTCGCGTCTGTAAAGCGATGAAACGGGTATCCAGTTGTTCCCTTCCCAGAATCCCCACATCAGTATGCCTTCAACTGCAGGATGAGCAAAACAGATCCTGTAAAAATCAACCAGTTCCCTTGCCTTTTGTTCTTCTTCTTCCGGTGACATGGTCATAATCTTATCAGTATAGTATTTGGATCTTTGTCCGGGCATGTTGAACTCGGTGACAAGTATCGGAAGGTGGAAGACTGAAAGTGAGTCGAGCGCTATCTGAAGCTGCCGGCGGTCGAAAGTGTCCGAATGAGAGTGCCCCTGGACGCCAATGCCTTCAATCGGAATTCCCTGCCTGAGCAGAGATCTGATATGAGCCATGTAGTCGGCCAGCCGGTTCCCGGTAAGAATTTCATAATCGTTAACGAAGAGCTGTGCATCGGGATCGCCCTCATGTGCCCACTGCGCCATGAGCTTTGTGATTTCCGGACCCAGCCGCTCCTCATAGTAGTTACCGTGGATCATTTCGTTGTTAAGATCGTAGCCGGCAAACCTGCCCTTATATTTAGAAGTGAGCGTATTTGCCCTGTCCTTCATCCTCCGCATCAGTTCCTCATCGTCAAGCTCCTTGATCCAGGGCTGAACGAATTTGGGAATACCCCAGAAGAGATTATGCCCCCTGAGAGGTATGTTGTTTTCATCGGTCCATTTCAGTATCCCGTCGACTGTGGCATAATTCACCTGGTCCTTTTTTTGTTCCATGCTGTACCACTTCACCGCATTCTCGGTAACAGCCGAATTGAAGTTCTGAAGGAATTTTTCCTTGTACTGCCTGAGGTCTTCTTCCTTCATCCAGCCGTCAGCAAGTCCGTTGCTTATTGCGCATCCGAACCAGAATTCATGGCGCAGCTGTTCAATGCTGATTTTTGCACCCGGTCGGGCACTGACGATTATTTTCCCTTTCCGGTTTGTGTCTGTCGACTTTTTCAGACTCTCCCGGCTGGCCTGAACCGGTACATCAATTCCCGGTACGGAGGCATGGCTCAGGCATGGAATTAACATTGATAATGCCAGAATCAACGGCAGACAGGCTTTAATTCTTTTTTCCATGATGATGAAGTGTTTCTTGATTTTTAAAGGTAATTGATTTTTGAATTCAGGTTCCGCTTGGACGGAATGTTTTTATAAGAACTCCTCCCGTATTTTTAATTTTTAGTAATTTTAGTACTCAAATCCCACGATCATTCATTATGAAGGAAAAGGATGAAAAACTGCAGTACCGCATCCATGTCACGGGTTATGTGCAGGGTGTGGGATTCCGGTGGCGGACGGTAAGGGAAGCTGCCAGCCGCGGGATAAAGGGATTTGTAAGAAATATGCCCGACGGCAGTGTTTATATCGAGGCCGAGGGAACCAGGAAGCAGCTTAGGGATTTTGCCGAATGGTGCAGTAAGGGACCCGGCCATGTCGAAGCTGTCACCGTCGATGTCTGGCCGCCGGTGAACTACAGGGATTTCAGTGTTAAATACTAGGGCTTCAGGATAGCAACTGTTTAATATCCGGAAAAGGCATACCATGTATG
This sequence comes from Bacteroidales bacterium, assembly GCA_034004115.1. Lineage (GTDB taxonomy): Bacteria > Bacteroidota > Bacteroidia > Bacteroidales > VadinHA17 > LD21. The sequence goes on from JAVEXG010000085.1 coordinate 9,646, forward strand.
ATTGTATTCCTATTTTTATAAATTTACGCTTGCGAAATCGACAAATGAAAATCAACCTTTTTCACCTGGCTTCAGTATTGCTGCTTACAATTCCGGCCGGATGCGGGCAGTCTCCCGATATTGCCGTAAAGCCTGCTTCATCCTTCGATACACTTGCAATTACGGAAGAAAGGATTGCTAATGATTTCCCTTACACAGAAAAGGAAATAGAAAAGCAGCTGAGAAAGCGGATAGGAAAGCTGACAGCTGAGGAGAAGGCCGAAATGGAAAGAAGAAACTGGCTGGAGTACAAGAACATAAACGGAGAAAAGCGATATTTCAGCAGGGCAGCCCTGAATCTTCAGCTCATTAGGGATTTTCACTACAACCGGGCTTCACGCGACAGTGCGGAAGCTTCACTGCCTGAGATCATTCACAGGAAAAGTCATACAAGATCGATTATGCGGGCCTCTGAAACAGAAGCAAAACCTGTTCTCCCGGTGAACATGACTATCAACTACACGCTTACCGTGCTTTCCGATGCAGTTCCGCCCGGTGAGACTGTCAGGTGCTGGCTGCCCTGGCCCAGGGAGGATCATCCCAGACAGGGCAATGTGAAATTCATCTCAGCTTCACCGGGAAATTATCTGATTGCGCCTGATTCAGCTGTTCACCGGACCATCTATTTCGAGTCAAAGGCGGAAAAGGGAAAACCGGTGGTTTTCAAAACATCCTTCAGCCTTGAAACCCGGGGACAGTATTTCGATCCCGGCAAAATAAATTTTCTTCCTTACGACACAGCCTCACAGCTTTACAAACAGTATACTGCAGAACAGCTTCCTCAGATCTGTTTTACGGAGAACGTCAAAAGGCTTGCCGATTCCATTGCAGGAGAGGGAGGAACCCCTTTTGAGATTTACAGGAAGATCTACCTGTGGTTCACTGACAACATACCCTGGGCAGGCGCTCAGGAGTACTCATTAATGAGCAATATTCCGGAATATGTAATTCAGAACAGGCGGGGCGACTGCGGTATGCAGACCTTCCTGCTTATGTCGATGCTGCGTTACGGGGGGATCCCCGTGCGATGGCAGAGCGGGTGGAAGGTGCCCCCCGACGGAAAGAACCTCCACGACTGGTGCGAGGTTTATTTTGAAGGGACCGGATGGATCCCGGCTGATATTTCTTACGGACTCCAGTATTCAGACGACAGTAACCTCCGGGAATTCTATATCTCCGGAATCGATTCGTACAGGTTTATAATCAATAAAGGTGTGGCCGGCAGATTGTGGCCTGAAAAGACCTTTATGAGAAGCGAACCTTTCGATTTCCAGAGGGGTGAGGTTGAATGGAAGGGAGGGAACCTCTATTTTGACAAGTGGGATTACAAAATGGAAATTAAATACGACAAATGAGAACAGGAAGACCGAACATTGCAGGGAGAGCTTTAATCATATCTATTGTTATTCTTTTAACAGCCGGATGCACCCGGAAGGAAATTGTCCCGCCTGATCTCAGCCATGCTATCGATTCAATCGGCATAGTATGGGTTCCTGATCTGAGGGAAGGGATATTCGAAGCGGAGCTGAAATCTTCTGAATCGGGGTTTGTGCTGAAAGGCGAAACGACCGTTCCTGAAGCAAAAAAGGCCATAACAGACATACTTGAGCAGGAGGGAGTGGCATTTCATGACAGCCTTACCGTGCTGCCTGAAGCCGGACTTGAAGCTAATCCCTGGGGACTGGTGAATGTGAGTGTCTGCAATATCCGGTTCACTTCATCGTATGATGCCGAAATGGTAAGCCAGGCAGTGATGGGTACTCCCGTGAAGATTTTCAAACGGAAAGGAGGATGGCTTCTTGTTCAGACTCCCGACCTGTACCTGGGATGGGTCGATAGTGATGCAATTGCAGTTAAATCAATCGAAGAACACAGGTTGTGGAAATCATCCGAAAGGCTCCTATACTCAGAAAAAACAGGTGATATCTTTTCTGACAGATCAATGAAAAAGCCAATCTCCGACATAGTTGCCGGCTGCATTGTCGAAATCGCCGGAACAGGCAGCGAGGGATTTGATGTAAGGCTTCCCGACGGACGTCCGGGATTTATTCCTGCAGGAAGGGCTGTCGGTCTGGAGAATCTTTCTGCAGGAGAACTTCTTACACCTGAAAACCTTGTTTCTTCCGCAGAATCGTTTATGGGCATTCCTTACCTGTGGGGAGGTACATCCTTAAAGGGATTTGATTGCAGCGGCTTTGTAAAAACTGTCTATTATCTCAATGGAGTAATCCTCGATCGCGATGCATCGCAGCAATTTCAGAACGGCATCAGGATCAGGGCAAGGAGGGATTCATTCCCCGATTCGCTCCTGACAGGCGATCTGATGTTCTTCGGATCATCACGGCGCGGCCGGCCGCGGGTAACCCATGTGGGTATGTATATCGGAAACGGTGAATTCATCCATTGTTCGGGAATGGTAAAAATCAACAGTCTCGATTCCACAAGAACCAATTTCAGCAGGTCGCGGAGGGATTCCTACCTGGGGGCAAGAAGGATAATAGGATCACCACCCCAAAAGGGAACCATGCCCCTGCTTCAGCACGACTGGTATTTTTAGTCTTGTAAATGGCCGGTCATAATTAAGACTAAGTTGCTGGTTACTGGTTACTGGTTAAAAAGATGATAAATAATGAAATTTACACATGAATAAAAGGGAATTCGTCAGATACAGCACCTATCTGATAGGCGGTACCATGATAGGCACGCAGGCTTCTGCTGCGGAATCTTTCCTTGTCAGCCCGCTTAGCAACCGGAAAAGGAAGGGCAGCGGAAAGCTGTCGCTCATGTTCACCCCGTATACACTTCAGCTCAGACACGCATTCACCCTCTCCACAAGTTCGCGGACCACAACACCCGTGATGCTTACTGAGGTAGAATTCGACGGGGTGAAAGGATATGGGGAGGCCTCAATGCCGCCTTACCTTGGAGAGAGTCACGAATCGGTTGCAACATTTTTATCACGGGTCAATCTTTCGCAGTTCAGCGATCCCTTCCTCCTGGTCGACATACTCGAATATGTCGAAAGCGTGATGCCCGGCAATCCTGCCGCCAAGGCTTCGGTCGACATCGCCCTGCACGACCTGATAGGAAAACTTGTCGGTGAACCTTTTTACAAATTGTTCGGTCTGAATCCGGCCAAAGCTCCACTCACAAGCTTCACAATCGGTCTGGATACCCCGGAAATCATCAGGCAAAAGGTTAATGAAGCCGAACCTTACAAGATACTTAAGGTTAAGCTTGGAAGGGATAACGACAGGGAGATGATCGAGGTCATCAGGTCGATAACCGACAAACCGCTTTGTGCTGACGTAAACCAGGGATGGAAGGACCGTAACCACGCTCTCGATATGGCATTCTGGCTGAAGGAAAAAGGAGTGGTCTTCCTTGAACAACCGCTTCCGAAGGAAATGAAGGACGACAATGCCTGGCTTACAGAAAAAAGTCCCATTCCAATTATAGGGGATGAAGCCATAAGGAATATCTCCGACCTGATTGAAAACAAAGGTGTTTACTCCGGTATAAATATAAAGCTTATGAAATGCGGAGGGATGAATGCTGCGATGAAACTTGTGAATGTGGCACGGGCTTTCGGGATGAAAGTAATGATAGGATGCATGACAGAAACATCATGCGCCATTTCAGCTGCCGCACAGATCTCACCGCTGGTCGACTGGTGCGACCTCGATGGCAACCTTTTGATAAGCAACGATCCTTTTTCAGGACTTAGTGTCGTTGACGGTAAAGTTGATCTTCCCGACAGGCCGGGCCTTGGGATAACAAAAATCTGATAATTCTGCCATGAAAAAATCAATTACAGCAGTGCTTGCAGCACTCTTTATTATCAGTCCGGCCTTAGCATGGCCCGGAAACAATGAAAGGATTGATTCAATTTACCCGGTGAGGGGTTTCTGCATCGGGGCACCCCGGCCCGATGGGCTGAATGAATTCATAAGATTCATTGGGGAGGAGCTTGCACCGCGTAAGGTGAATACACTGATTCTCAGGGTTGATTTCAACTTTCAGTACGAAAGCCATCCTGAACTGAGAGATTCGGGTGCCCTGTCGAGGCAGGATGTGAAACGGCTGGTTACGGAATGCCGGAAGCACGACATCAGGATCATTCCCCAGATAAACCTGCTGGGGCATCAGTCGTGGGCGGGCACGATCGGAAATCTGCTGAGGGAATACCCTGAATTTGACGAGACTCCGGATGTCAAAATGCCTGAAAAGTATGTCTGGCCGAATCCCGACGGCCTGTATTGCAAGAGTTACTGCCCGCTTCATCCCGATGTACATGATGTTGTTTTCGCTCTGGTCGATGAGGTATGCGATGCTTTTGAAACGGATGCTTTCCATGCAGGTATGGATGAGGTGTTCTACATCGGTGAGCGCCAGTGTCCGAGATGCTCGGGAAGGGATCCGGCGGAACTCTTTGCAGGAGAGGTAAGGAAGATCCGGGACCATCTGGCTCTCAGGGGGAGAGAGTTGTGGATATGGGGCGACCGGTTGATTGACGGGAAAACAACAGGACTGGGCGAATGGGAAGCAAGCTTCAACAACACCCACAGGGCTGTCGACATGATCCCAAAGGATGTTGTGATATGCGACTGGCATTATGAGCGCCCCGATCAGACTGCTGTGTATTTTGCAATGAAGGGATTAAGGGTGGTGACCTGTCCCTGGCGAATGCCAGAGAACGCCGTTATTCAGGCAGGGGATATTCTGAAGTTCAGGAACAGTTCAACCCCGGAAATGAAAGACAGATTCCTTGGTATGGTTCAAACCGTATGGTCGGGCAGCAGCCAGTTCCTCGACACATACTACGGCCGAAGAAAGGAGGAAGGCAGCAATACACCTGCGAATTGTTTCAGGGCCCTGTACGAAGAAATGCTCAGACTTGCTGACTGAAAGCCTTGAGGCAGTGAAATACGGCGTGCGGTAAGACCTCGAACCTCGAACCGCTTAATTCAATCCAAACCTGGAAATAAACTTTATCGGAACACATTCTTCCTGACTTGTTACATCTAGTTAAATTAGTGCAGTTTTATTTTATAACACACTGAATATAAGTAATAAAAAATCTTAAAATTGGTTTTTACCGCACTATCGCATATTTTTGTTCTGAGCGTTGAAAGAGGCCTGTCGGCTTGAGAATAAGTTCAGAAGATTTTGATGCCAATCAGGTATTTAGTGTATCTTTAACAGGCTGATATATAATCTCTTAACTTTCCCCTCCTTGCGAAGGAGGGGAAAGTTATGGCATTGAATATCTGCATATTAGACACCATATTGAGATTAAAATGATTTAAAACATGATGAAATGTTTATGAATCGGCGATATTGGCTTACAGGAATACAATAAGTTGCGCCATTCCTGCCGTCATCACTGACTCGATCAGGTAGGTATAAAATGAGCCTGAATACATAACTGACGCACTAATTGTCACAAATCAGGAATTAAAGGACAATGCAAAATAAGAAAAAATCCGGAAAATG
>JAVEXG010000086.1:0-15171 GCA_034004115.1 Bacteroidales bacterium
AGATATGGTATATAAGTTTGTTGTATTATCGGATGAAGATGAGTCGTTTGTAAGAGAATTTGAGTTCCTCGACTCGCAGACATTAATTGATTTTCATAACATTATTCAGGAAGAGCTTGAATATGACAAATCACAGATGGCTTCGTTCTATCTTGCGACCGACAACTGGGAGAAGGAAGAGGAATTCACGCTGTTCGATATGGGAACCGGTTCTTCCACTATGGAATCCGCAATACTGGAAGAGATAATCTTCCGTAAGAACCAGAAATTGCTTTACGTATTCGATTTCTTCAACGACAGATCCCTTTTCGTGGAGTACACAGGGGAGACAAAGGAAATTGAAGACCGTGAATATCCCATATGCACCAATTCAAAGGGAGTTCCTCCAAAGCAGGTTGTTTTCGGCGCCAGTTCCCGCAAACTGTACAACAATATTGTCGTTTCGGATGATGATGAGGATGATGAGGATGATGAGGCAGAAGTTGATGACCTCTTCCTTGATGGCGACGAAGAAAATCCGCTTCCCGATTTTGACAATACCGAGGTTCTTGAAGAGGAAGACGAATAGTCTACCCGCATCAGAGTTCAATGAATAATTTCCTGATAGTTTTGCCTGGTCCGACGGGAGTCGGAAAGAGTGAAATTGCCGTGGAGATCGCGAGTCATTTCGGCATTGAAATCATTTCAGCCGATTCAAGACAGTTCTACAGGGAGATGACAATCGGCACTGCCGTTCCCGAACCGGAACTTCTGGAAAGGATAAAGCACCACTTTATTCAGTTTATTTCAGTAAGGGAATATTACAGTTCAAGCCTTTATGAAAGAGCGGTTCTCGGATTACTGCCCTCACTCTTCAGCAGTAACGGGGCGGCAATCCTTGCAGGAGGCTCAGGTCTGTACATTGATGCTGTATGCAGGGGTATCGATGATATTCCTGACATCGATCCGGAAGTAAGACAAAAATACAATAACAAATACAAAGCTGAAGGAATCGAAAGTCTCAGGGCTGTTCTCCGGCTCACCGATCCTGAGTATTACGCGAGGGTTGACCTGAAGAATCACCAGAGGATCATCAGGGCTCTGGAGATATTTGAAAGCACAGGCCGTAAATACTCCGAATTCCTGACAAGTAACAGCGCCGCCCGTAATTTCAGAATAATCAAAACCGGGCTTGCCAGGGACAGGAAGGAGCTTTATGAAAGGATCAACTCAAGGGTTGACAGGATGATAAGCAAAGGCCTTGAGAAAGAAGCCCGGGAACTGTTGAGCCTCCGGGGACTGAATCCTTTGAAAAGTGTGGGCTACAGTGAGATGTTCGATTTCTTCGAAGGAAAGATATCAATGGATGAGGCAATTGACCTGATAAAGCGGAACAGCCGGAGATACGCCAAAAGACAGATTACATGGTGGAACAGGGATCCTGAAATAACCTGGTTCCATCCCGACAACATCCGGGATATAATCACGCACATTGAATCGGCTATGGTAAGTTAAGGTCCCTCCTTCTGTCGTCAGGTAAAAAGTTTGAGTTTTCTTATGGTTCCTTCAGGATCAGGTGAACTGAATACAGCATTGCCCGCAACAAGGACATTCACCCCTGCTTCAACCAGGGTCTGTGCGTTTTTGGTATCAACTCCTCCGTCAACCTGGATCATGACACTGAAGCCGCCCTTTGCAATCATATCTGACAGTTCCCTTATCTTGTTGTAGCTTTCCGGAATGAATGACTGTCCGCCGAAACCGGGATTGACTGTCATTATCAATACCATATCAATATAAGGAAGGATATTCTGAAGGAGAGTCACCGGCGTATGGGGGTTTATTGCCACTCCTGCTTTCATTCCAAGCCGGCGGATCTCTGAAACAGTCCGGTTAAGATGCGTACAGGCCTCATACTGGACAGTCAGGATACTTGCACCGGCATCGCGGAACCGCGACAGGTACCTGTCGGGATCCACAATCATAAGGTGAACATCGAGGGGTTTTTCTGCGATTTTACTGATATGTTCAATGACAGGCAGCCCGAACGAAATATTCGGAACGAACAGTCCATCCATAATATCACAGTGAATCCAGTCTGCAAGACTAAGGTTAACCATCCGGACATCCTTTCCTAGGTTCAGAAAATCAGCAGCAAGCAATGAAGGTGAGACAAGGTGGTTCATGAAGGCGGTTTTAGGCAAATATAGGAACAAAAATCTAACCCAGGTAAGTCTTGAGTATTTTGCACCTGGTAGTAAACTGTATCCTTTTAATTGCCTTTTCCTTAATCTGACGGACCCGTTCGCGCGTCAGGCTTAGCTCCTCTCCTATCTCCTCAAGGGTGAAAGGGTGTTTCATTCCAAGCCCGAAGTAAAGTTTAAGGACTTTTGCCTCCCGCTGAGACAGGGTACTCAGCGCGCGCTCAATTTCCCATGCAAGGGATTCATTTATAAGGTTTTTGTCGGGGCTTGGAGTATCGGGGCTCTGCATCACATCGTACATGGTGTTCTCGTCTTCGTTGCTTATCGGAGCATCCATGCTTATTGTACGGCCATTGGTTTTAAGTGACTCCTTTACATCCTCGGGTATCATTTCAAGCAGTTCGGCAATCTCCTGGGAGGACGGTTCCCGTTCGTATTCCTGCTCAAGCCTTGCAAAAGCCCTGTTTATACGGTTGATAGATCCTATTTTGTTAACGGGGAGTCTGACAATTCTGGCCTGTTCGGCAAGTGATTGGAGAATTGCCTGTCGTATCCACCAGACAGCGTAGGAGATGAACTTGAATCCCCTCGTCTCATCGAATCGCTGGGCAGCTTTCATAAGACCAAGGTTGCCCTCATTTATAAGGTCAGGAAGGCCCATTCCCTGATTCTGATATTGCTTGGCAACTGATACTACAAAACGAAGGTTTGCCTTGACAAGTCTGGCAAGTGCTTCCGAATCACCCGTCTTGATTTTCCTTGCAAGCATAACCTCCTCCTCAGGGCTGATAAGATCAACCCTGCCAATCTCCTGAAGATACTTGTCGAGAGATGGCGTATCGCGGTTTGTGACCTGCTTTGTAATCTTAAGCTGACGCATTACCGGATTAGGATAGTTAGTTACCAAACAGAAGGCTCAACCACAATTTTAATAAAAAAATCAACTAAAATTCATATTATGACAATATTTTTTTGCAGAATCATGGATTTTGAATTATCTTTATAAGGTTATAATTGCCGCTGTGGGGAGTCCTGACAACATTTAGTTAATTTTTTCCCAAATCTTTTTTTTAATAATTGATATAGATTAATATTTATTTTGCTATTATTGTGCCAGTTTTCTCGCCGGCTCAGATTCATTCACTAGTCTGGTTATCCGATAACAAACGTTAAAATCTCTTTATCCACATTCTTTATTATCATGTATGACATTCTTGAGTTAAGCAACAAGCTTCTGCCCGAGTTGAGGGAGATAGCCAAAGGACTTAAAATCAAAAGGACCGAGTCTTTAAAAAAACAAGATCTGATATATAAAATTCTTGATCAACAGGCTATTGAAGCCACTGAAAAAAAGAAAGTCAATATTCAGGAAAACAAACCTTCCAACCAGTCTTCTGACCAGGTTGGCCAGCAGAGGGACAAACAGGGTCAGAGGAGAGGCAGGAGGCCGAGGATGGTCAAGCCTGTAGTAAGCCGTCAGGTTGAATCAGTAATTACGGTATCCCCCGACGACCTCAAAAAGCCTGAAGAACCCGAAACTGTACACAGGGAATTCGAGCCGAAGCCCGAAAAGCCTGAAGAAAAGCCCGATCTGTTCAAAAATACTGAGGGGCCGAAAGAGGCGCCAAGGCCACAGAAGTGGCAGCCACGCGATACTAATTTCCGTGACAGGAAAGACCGCGGACCTGCTTTCAATGAAAGAAGATTTCCCCCAAGGGAGGAGAAAAAACCTCAGGTAATAGTTGAGAATACCCTTCCCCTGAATGAAGAAGAACCACTTTTTGAAGAGCCGAAACCGGTGTCAGACATTGTTCCCGGCGGTGAAATTATTGTTGAGCCGATTGTCAGGGAACAGCTACCCGAAGTCCAGCCAGTCAGGGAAGAAAAGAAGGAAAGACCTTATGAATTCGAAGGTATCATATATAATACAGGTGTCCTTGAGATCATGCCTGACGGTTATGGCTTCCTCAGATCGCCTGATTACAATTATCTCAATTCACCCGATGATATTTATGTATCTCAGTCGCAGATAAAGCTGTTCGGACTGAAGACAGGTGATACAATAAAGGGTTCAATAAGACCTCCCAAGGAGGGCGAGAAATATTTCCCGCTTATAAAAGTTGATGAGATTAATGGAAGGAGCCCTGACTTCATTCGCGACAGGGTACCCTTTGATTTTCTCACTCCGCTCTTCCCCAACGAAAAATTTACGTTATGTACACCGGGAGAAGGCTCTCTGTCGGTAAGGGTGATCGATATGTTCTGTCCGATAGGCAAAGGACAGAGGGGACTGATAGTTGCCCAGCCAAAGACAGGTAAGACAATACTCCTTCAGGAAATAGCAAATGCAATTGCAAAGCATCATCCTGAGGTCTATCTTATGATACTGCTCATCGACGAAAGACCTGAAGAGGTTACCGATATGGCCCGTAACGTCAAGGCTGAAGTAATTGCCTCCACCTTTGATGAGCCGGCTGAAAGGCATTGCCGTATAGCAAATATAGTTCTTGAAAAAGCCAAAAGACTTGTAGAATGCGGCCATGATGTAGTAATACTTCTTGACTCGATCACCAGGCTTGCAAGGGCTTTCAACACCACTGCCCCGGCTTCAGGTAAGGTATTGTCGGGCGGAGTTGATTCAAATGCCCTTCACAAGCCAAAGCGTTTCTTCGGCGCAGCAAGGAACATTGAAAACGGAGGATCACTTACAATCATTGCCACTGCTCTTACAGAGACAGGATCAAAGATGGATGATGTGATCTTTGAAGAATTCAAGGGAACCGGTAACATGGAGCTTCAGCTCGACCGCAAGCTCTCAAACAGAAGAATATTCCCCTCAATTGATATTCCGGCCTCAAGCACTCGCCGTGAGGATCTGCTCCTGAACAAAAACATCCTTCAGAAGATATGGGTACTTAGAAACTACCTTACAGACATGAACGGAGTTGAAGCTATGGAATTCCTTCGCGACAGGCTTATGCAGTCCAAGTCGAACGAAGAGTTCCTTATTTCAATGAATGGCGGTTAGCGGACAGATAATTTTTGTACCTTTGCGCTTTCTTTGAAAATAATCTTTAATCAATCATATTATTCATTTTAACATGGCAAAGAAAAAATTCATAACATGCGATGGCAATCAGGCTGCATCGCATGTTGCATATATGTTTAGCGAAGTAGCTTGCATATATCCTATCACACCTTCATCAACAATGGCTGAGTATATTGACGAATGGGCGGCCAACGGATTGAAGAACATCTTCGGGGAAACGGTCAGGGTTGTCGAGATGCAGTCGGAAGGCGGTGCTGCCGGTGCTTTGCACGGTGCCCTGCAGACCGGAACGCTTGCAACAACATATACTGCCTCACAGGGCCTGCTTCTGATGATCCCGAATATGTACAAGATTGCGGCAGAACTCCTTCCGGGAGTGTTGCACGTAAGCGCCAGGACAATAGCAGCTCATTCCCTCTCCATCTTCGGTGATCACAGCGATATTTACGCAACCAGGCAAACAGGGTTTGCATTCCTCGCCAGCGGAAGCGTCCAGGAAATAATGGACCTTGCCGGTGTGGCACATCTTACTGCAATCAAATCGAGAATTCCGTTCGTTCATTTCTTTGACGGCTTCCGTTCATCACACGAAATCCAGAAGATTGAAATCACCGATATCGAGGACATGAAGAAGCTTGTCGACTGGGATGCCATTTCAAGATTCAGGAATAATGCACTCAACCCTGAACATCCGGTGATGAGGGGAACAGCTCAGAATCCCGATATATTCTTCCAGGCCAAGGAAGCAATTAACAGCTTTTACGAGCCGGTTGCCGATATCGTCAATTCATATATGGCTGAAATAAACAAGCTTACCGGAAGGCAGTACAAGCCTTTCACATATTATGGTGATCCGGAAGCCGAGAATATTATCGTGGCAATGGGCTCAGTAACTGAAACAACCAAGGAAGTTATTGATTACCTGAGGGCAAAAGGGGAAAAAGTCGGTCTTGTTAATATTCATCTCTACCGTCCCTTCTCACCTAAATACTTCTTCGATGTATTTCCGAAGTCGGTGAAAAAAATAACCGTGCTCGACAGGGCAAAAGAGCCCGGATCAACCGGTGAACCGCTTTATCTTGACATAGTGGATCTTTTCTACGGAACCGACAAGAAGCCCCTTATCATTGGAGGCCGCTACGGACTTAGCTCGAAGGACACCACTCCAAGCCAGATCCTGTCAGTTTTCGAGAACATGAAAGTCAAAGAACCGAAGAATCAGTTTACTGTGGGTATAGTTGATGACGTTACCTTCACTTCGCTGCCGGTCCTTCCTGAAATAAACGTTTCTCCTGCAGGAACATATTCAGCCAAGTTCTATGGCCTGGGATCAGACGGTACAGTTGGAGCCAACAAGAACTCAATAAAAATTATAGGTGAAACAACCGACAAATACTGCCAGGCCTACTTTGCATACGATTCAAAGAAGTCGGGGGGAATAACAATTTCGCACCTGCGCTTTGGCGACTCTCCGATCCGTTCACCGTATTATGTAAACACACCTGATTTTGTTGCCTGCCATGTATCGTCGTACCTCGACAAATATGATATGCTGAAAGGTCTTAAGAAAGGCGGGACATTCCTGCTGAACTCAATATGGGAAGCCGATGAGACAAAAGAACGACTTCCGGATTATATGAAGAAGTACATGGCGGAGAACGACATCAACTTCTATATTATTAATGCAACTGCAATTGCTGAGGAGCTGGGCCTTGGTACAAGGACCAATACCATAATGCAGGCAGCTTTCTTCAAGGTGGCAAATGTAATTCCTTACGAAAAAGCTGAAGATGAGATGAAGAAATTCATCTACAAGAGCTATGGAAGAAAGGGAGAAGATGTTGTTAAGATGAACAATGCAGCTGTTGACAGGGGCAGCAGCGTCTTCAGGGTTGAAGTACCGTCAGCATGGGCAAAAATTGAGGTTAAAAAGCAAAAGGACACAAGGGATATACCCGAGTTTATCCGTGAAGTGATGGAGCCCATGAATGCACTTAAAGGTGATGATCTTCCTGTAAGCGCTTTCAAGGGAAGGGAAGACGGGACTTTCCCGTCAGGAACCAGCGCCTATGAAAAGCGCGGTATTGCGGTTAACGTACCTGAATGGCAGCCTGATGAGTGCATCCAGTGCAACCAGTGCTCATATGTTTGTCCTCACGCAGCCATCCGTCCGTTCCTTCTTACCGAGGAAGAACTTGCAAATGCTCCCAAGGATACAAAGACAATCCAGGGTATCCCGGGCGCACTCAAAGCCTATAAGTTCAAGATTCAGGTTAGCGTGCTCGACTGCACAGGCTGCGGAAACTGCGCCGATGTCTGTCCTGCAAAAAACAAAGCTTTAATTATGAAGCCGCTTGATACTCAAATGGGTGAAAGTGAACGCTGGAATTACCTGCACGACAAGGTTGGCTATAAGGATTATGTTGTTGACAAATTCCTGAATGTCAAGAATAGCCAGTTCTCACAGCCCTTATTCGAGTTCTCGGGTGCTTGCGCCGGTTGCGGTGAAACTCCCTATCTCAAAGCAATTACCCAGCTTTTTGGTGACAGGATGATTGCCAGCAATGCAACAGGATGCTCATCCATCTACAGCGGATCGGCACCATCAATGCCTTATACCCATAACAAAATGGGACGCGGACCCGCATGGGCAAACTCACTGTTTGAAGATAATGCTGAATTCGGATTCGGACTTTCGCTCGGAACAAGCAAAATGCGCGAAAGGATCGCACTGAAAATGAAAGCTGCCATCGCCGCCGGATCAGTAAAAGAAGAGACCAAAGCCGCTTTTGAGGATTGGCTGAGGGATATGAACAATGCAGAGGCATCCAGAACCGCTTCGGCAAAAGTAATAGAAGTATGCAGCAAGGACAAGACCGATCTGACAGCAGAAATTTTAAGCCTCAGACAGTATCTTATAAAGAAATCCCACTGGATCATCGGAGGTGACGGATGGGCATATGATATAGGTTACGGAGGTCTTGACCATGTACTTGCCTCAGGTGAAGATGTCAACGTTATTGTACTCGACACCGAGGTATATTCAAACACAGGCGGACAGGCATCCAAGTCGACTCCTGCCGGAGCCGTTGCAAAATTTGCAGCATCGGGAAAGAAGATCCGGAAGAAGGATCTGGGACAGATGGCGATGAGTTATGGATACGTCTATGTGGCACAGGTCGCCATGGGTGCAAGTAATGCACAGTATCTGAAAGCTCTGAAAGAAGCTGAAGCTTATCCTGGCCCCTCGCTTATCATTGCTTACTCGCCATGTATCAACCACGGCCTCAGGAATGGAATGGGAAAAACCCAGGCGCAGCAGAAGTTTGCTGTAGAATCGGGATACTGGCATCTCTACCGCCACAATCCGCTTCTTGAACAGGAAGGCAAGAATCCGTTCACCCTTGATTCAAAAGAACCGGACTGGAGCAAATTCCAGGATTTCCTGCAGTCGGAGGTGCGCTACACATCGCTCATCAAAACATTCCCCGATCAGGCCGAGATACTGTTTAAGGCTGCCGAGGAGAACGCGAAATGGAGGTACAAGTCATATCAGAGGCTTGCTGCAATGGTTTACGAACCTGAAACCAAAGAATAGACTATTTGCTATACGAAAGGAAGGTATCCCGAAAGAGATACCTTCTTTTTTAGAATTTTACAATGGGCAGAATAATGGGCATAGATTTCGGAACCAAAAGGATTGGCATAGCGGTTTCAGATCCCATGAATATCTTTGCCTCTCCGCTTAAAACTGTCCGTAATCATGAATTTGAGGAGTTCCTCACGGATTATCTCAAAAATGAAACCATCGACGGATTTGTTATCGGCTACCCCCGTACCATGAACAACGAGGCCAGTGAAGCTGTTAATTACATAAATCCGTTTGTAAGGAAACTGAGCAAGACATATCCCGGTATACCCGTTCATCTCGTTGATGAAAGGTTTACCTCGGAGATGGCGCTGAGTGCAATGATTGAGGGAGGCGTAAAAAAGAAGCAAAGAATGGACAAGGCTATGGTGGATAAGATTAGTGCGTCAATTATACTTCAGTCGTTTCTGGATGGAAGAAAGACCGAAGACAGAAGACAGAAGACGGAAGACAGAAGAACCAGCAACCAGTAACCCGCCTCCGCTAAAAGCTATGGCGGGCAAAGCCAGTAACCAGCAACCCGCCTCCGCTAAAAGCTATGGCGGGCAAAGCCAGTAACCAGCAACCTTGAACCCCGAACCTTGAACCTTGAACCTCGACTAACGATAAACGATAAACGATATACAATAAACCAGATATATTATAACAGATAATTACAACATTTTTCAACAGTATGGTTTACCCGATAGTAATATATGGACACCCGGTTCTGAGAAAAGTTGCTGAAGACATAGACAGGGACTACCCGGGTCTGGATCAGCTTATTCCTGACCTGTTTGAGACTCTTTACCGGTCGGAAGGTCTGGGGCTTGCCGCTCCCCAGATAGGGAAATCGATAAGGGTCTTTGTAATTGACGGCGAACCTCTTGCTGAAGATGAACCCTCCATGGCAGGTTTCAGAAAAGTTTTTATAAACGCCCGTATTATAGAGAGAAGCGGCGAAATGGAGCTGATGGGAGAAGGTTGTCTCAGCATCCCCAACCTGAGGGAGGAAGTAAAACGCGAAGGACATGTCAGGATTACTTACCATGACGAGAAGTGGGAGTTCCATGATGAGGTCTATGAAGGATATCTTGCAAGAGTCATACAGCACGAGTATGATCACCTCGACGGCATTCTTTTCACCGACAGGGTCAGTCCGCTGAGAAAAAGGCTTCTGAAAGGCAAACTCAGTGCTATCAGCAAAGGAAAGTTCGAAGCAGATTACAATACCATCCTTGCCGGACAAAAGCTGAAAACCTGAGAATATATTCTGCCGGGAGGAAACCACCTGCCGGCTTCTTACCGGATTCCACTTAACTCCCGGAGAAACAAACCCCTTTTTTATATTTTCCTGACATCTGATATTATCAAAATTTATTCTGGTTGAAGTTTTTAGATTGATGACTATCAGCAATACATAAAATTGATTTTTAATATTTAATGCCTTAACAACTCTTTTTGGTTTAACCACTGAATTCACGGAGAACACGGACAATACACGGATTGTCTCAAATAATTAACTCCGTGATTTTATCCGTGACATCCGTGAAATCCGTGGTGAATCAATTCATGGAGATCAATATTATTTCTATCTTTATACGGAATGGTCTCATAGCTGCCGACCGTGCTGAATAAGGAGATTCCTTTCCTTAGAATATTGATCCCGTTTTGCGGCGGGATTGTTTCAGGCCTTTATATTAAGCCTGAAGCATGGTTTATTGCCATATCTCTTTTAATCATGGCCGCCGGGTTTCCTGTAAGCCTGATTTTCAATAAACGGCAGCAGAATCATCTTTACGGCATCCTGCTGACATGTTCCATGTACATATTCGGACTGATGCTTTACACGAATGAAAAGAAGCAATTATCCGTTCTCGAGCCGGAGAGAGGGCATTATATATGCACTCTTGCAGAATTCCCCGAACCCAGGCCAAACAGTTTCAGAGCCTTCGTCAGACTCCACGAAAGAGTTGACGGAGAGGATACTGTCGGTCTTAATGGCTCCTTGATGGTCTATTTCAGAAAGGACCCATTCATCAGCACACTTCTCCCCGGGGACATCCTTAAACTGGAGTGCCAGCCACTCCCCGTTGTCAACAGGGGCAATCCTCATGAATTCGACTACAGATTCTATCTGGAAAACAACGGTATAAAATATTACAGCTTTTCCCGTAAAGACGACATACTGGCACATTCAAGGCCTGAAAAATTAAGACTCCGGTACAGAGCACTCATTATAAGGGAAAGAATAATAGGAATGTACAGGGAAAGAGGCATCTCCGATGAACGAATAGGACTTGTGGCAGCACTCACCCTTGGACAAAAAAATCTGCTTGACCCTGAACAGAAACAGGTTTTCATCAGGGCAGGTGTGATGCATATAATGGCTGTTTCAGGGCTGCATGCCGTTATCCTCAGCATGTTTATTCTTAATATGTTGTTTTTTCTAAAGGGAAGACTCGAGTTTATCAGGATCCTGATCGCAGTGGCCCTGTTGTGGGGGTTTGCCTTTGTTACCGGCCTGACACCCTCCGTTCTGAGGGCTGCCCTGATGTTTACTTTCCTTCAGGCGGGAAAACTTATGCAACGTGATGTCAACAGTATCAACTCTGTGCTTGCCTCGGCCATGATATTGCTTTTAGCCCATCCGTCAGTCCTGTTTGATGCCGGATTCCTTCTCTCCTATAGTGCCGTGCTATTCATTATCTGCTTTTACAGAAGCTTCTACCTCAAGATTAATATAAAGAACTATGGAGGCGATAAGATCTGGCAGTCTGCTGCTGTAACCATAATTGCACAGGCAGGAACTCTGCCCCTTACAATTTCTCTTTTCAACAGGTTCCCTGCGTGGTTTATACTAACCAATATAATAATAGTCCCCCTCTCTTCAGTGGTAGTAATCATCGGCTGCCTGGTGCCTCTTACATATCCGGTTGAATTTATTTCGCGGCCTCTGGCACTTTTAATGGACTATCTTACAGGCCTCACCGAGGTCTTTACAAAAAGGGCAGCCTCATTGCCTTTCGCATCAATTGAAAATATAGGAATGGTGTCGGCCGAGTCATTTTTGCTTTTCGTTTTTATTTTTCTTTTCACCATATCGCTGCTTAACAGAAAGACGATTCCTCTGCGTGTTCCGCTTATTGCACTTCTGTTTCTGTCAGGTGCAGGCAGCATAAGAAGTATTCACGACAGGGTTTCAGGAGAGCTTATCGTCTATACTGGAATCAGCGAGTCGCAGGCAGGTATAAGGACTGGAAGGAAGATGAATCTCTGGTCAGCGGCGGATACGTTGATGCCGGAAGCGGCAAGGCACATCATGACCCGGGGATTAAAGGTAATTGAGATCCATGCAGGACCAGCTGCCCGTCTGGTTGAAGCCGGCAGCAAACGGATTCTGATATGCGGCCAGATGACTGAGGTTTTAGTGCAAAAAACACAACCTGACATAGTGGTTCTCAAGGGAAAATATCCAAAGATTGACAAGGGAATTATGACCGACGACATTCCGGAAACAATTATAACAGGATCGGAGGTTTCAGCCGGATCGTTGAAAATCATTGATTCATGGAAAAACCACTCGCACATCCATGAAGTTGGAGCAAGGGGTGCCTGCAGGATAAGGCTTTGAAACAGATTTCCTTTTTATCCGATTTATGTATTACTTTGTGGTCTATTTTATCAGGGTTCTATGAGAATAATAATTGCCGGAGCCGGTGAGGTTGGAACTCATCTGGCCAAAATGCTTTCGAATGAGAATCATGAGATCATACTTATCGATACCGAGGAGGAAAGGTTAAAGCCCGTGGGATCGACCATGGATGTTCTGACTTATGTCGGATCGGCCACTTCGATAAGTATCCTTCAGGAACTTCTTCACAGGAAAACAGACCTGTTCATTGCAGTAACCCACTGGGAAGACACAAATATTACTGCTTCCATTCTTGCCAAAAGACTTGGTGCCGTAAAGACAATCGCCAGGATCGACAATCTCGACTACCTTGAGCATTCAACACTGGAGTTCTTCAAATCGCTGGGGATTGATTCCCTGATTTATCCCGAGCTGATTGCTGCCAGGGAAGTGCTGAGCCTTCTTCATGAAACAGGGACCACCGATTTCATGGAGTTTTGCGGAGGGAAACTTGCGATGTATGTCCAGAAACTTGATCAGAATGCTCCAATAATCGACAAGTCGCTCATGGAGCTTGCCGCCTCAACAAACACGGAAAAATACAGGGCTGTGGCAATCAAGCGTAATGATGTAACAATTATCCCAAGGGGAAATGAGCGATTCCGCGTGGGGGACCTTGTCTTTGTAATCTCGACAAGTGACGGGATTGATGAAATGATGACAACATCGGGAAAGGAAAACTTTGAGGCTAAAAGCATAATGATACTTGGAGGGAGCAGGATCGGGAAGCATGTGGCTCTGTATATGCAAAAGACAAGTCAGGTGAAGCTTATCGACTCGGATCCCGTGAAATGTGAAGCCCTTTCTG
Organism: Bacteroidales bacterium; assembly: GCA_034004115.1. Lineage (GTDB taxonomy): Bacteria > Bacteroidota > Bacteroidia > Bacteroidales > VadinHA17 > LD21. The sequence goes on from JAVEXG010000086.1 coordinate 13,363, forward strand.
ACGTCCTTGAGAATACTCTGATTATTAACGGAGATTGCCGTAATGCCGATCTTCTGCAAAATGAAGGGATTGCTCATATGGATGCATTCGTTGCAGTGACGGGTAATTCTGAAACCAATGTCCTCTCCTGTCTTCTGGCAAAGAAACTGGGAGTGAAGAAAACAATCGCGGAAGTTGAGAATATGGAGTATATCAATCTTGCTGAAAACATAGGCATTGATACAATTATAAACAAGAAGATAGCTGCTGCCAGCAGAATATTCAGGCACACCACAAATCCGAACGTCACCCAGGTGAAATACATGACCGGAACAGAAGCTGAAGTTATCGAATTCAATGTCCCGGAAAATGCCAGAATCACAAAAGGGACACTGAGGAGCATGGAGTTCCCCGCAAACTCAATTGTTGGCGGAGGAACAAGGGACGGAGTTCCGTTCATTGCAACCGGAGATACAATAATAAAGCCCAACGACAAGGTTGTCGTGTTTACGCTGCCTTCGGCCTATGAGAGAGTGTCGAAATTCTTCACCTGATCACCATGCTCAACTCAAGGATAATTGCCAGGGTCTTCAGTCAGGTTCTGATTCTCGAAGGGATTCTGCTGCTTGTTTCGGGAGCAGTTTCCTGGATTTACAATGAACCGGCGGCAAAATCCTTTTTATTCTCAGCAGTAATAACCCTCGTAACCGGGATCCTGGTCTTCACTCCGCTAAGGCATCAGGAGAAGGTTTACGGATCCAGGGAAGGTTTTATAATCTATACATTCATCTGGGTTTTATTCGGTGCCTTCGGGTCTCTCCCCTACCTCTTCACTTCATCGGCCGGTAACTTCACCGATGCGTTTTTTGAATCTATATCCGGATTTACAACAACAGGTGCAACTATCTTCAGAGATATTGAATCTCTTCCCCGCGGGATACTATTCTGGCGAAGTCTGACCCAATGGATCGGAGGAATCACTGTGATAATTCTTGCACTTCATGTACTTCCTGTCGTCAGAAGCCTCAACATCCAGCTTCCAGCAACAGAATTCTCCGGCATCATGGCAGACAAAATCCATCCCAGGGTGATCGAGACCGCAAAAAGGCTGATCGGGATTTATGTAGTGCTTACAATTGCCGAAGCTATTCTGCTTGTATTGGGAAAGATGTCTGTTTTTGAAGCAGTTTGCCATTCTTTTTCGACACTTTCCACAGGCGGTTTTTCGACAAGGAATGCAGGAATTACAGCATTCCCATCCCAATATATAAAGGCGGTCTTCATACTGTTCATGTTCTTTGCAGGTATAAATCCTGCCCTTTTCTATTTCGCCTTTAAGAAAAGCTTCACGAAAATCATCCGCAACAGTGAATTTGCCGCCTATCTTGTAATGGTTATTATTTTCCCGGCACTAATCATATTCCTGCTGCTCAGGGAAGGTGGTATTTCATTTTCATCTGCTTTTATGGATGGATTGTTCAACACTGTATCGGTTATAACCACTACAGGATTTTACACTGTCAGCTTCAACGAATGGGGATACATTGTTATGCTTGTCATTTTCTTCCTTATGTTCACCGGGGGAATGGCCGGTTCTGCAAGCGGAGGCATAAAGGTGGTAAGGTTGCTGATTGCCGCAAGGACTTCCCGGAATGAGTCAAAGCGGATGATTCATCCGTATGCATATCTGCCGGTGAAAATCGATCAGAAGAGAGTTCCACAGAGCATCATCCAGAACCTGCTGATATTCATAATTATTTATTTCATCACTCTGTGTACAGGGGCGCTGCTGATATCTTTCCTCGACTATGATATTATCACCTCATTCAG
>JAVEXG010000007.1:0-64451 GCA_034004115.1 Bacteroidales bacterium
GAATGGCATATCCAGGAGGGTAAATGGAAAGCAAAAAAGTACTGTTCATCTCGCAGGAGATAACACCATATTTAAATGAAACCAAGTTATCGAAGATAGGAAGATATCTTCCTCAGGGCATTCAGGAAAGGGGAAAGGAGATCAGGACCTTCATGCCAAGGTATGGAAGTATCAATGAGAGAAGAAACCAGCTTCATGAAGTGATAAGGCTTTCGGGGATGAATCTGATCATCGACGACACCGATCATCCTCTCATTATCAAGGTTGCATCCATCCAGTCGGCCCGGATGCAGGTGTATTTTATCGATAATGATGATTATTTCCAGCGTAAACATACTGTAAATGATGCGGCAGGCCGCGAATTCGAGGATAATGACGAACGCGCCCTCTTCTTTGCCCGGGGAGTTATCGAGACTGTAAAAAAACTGAGGTGGGCTCCCGACCTGGTTCATTGCCACGGATGGATGACTTCACTCGTCCCTGTATATTTAAGGAACATCTACAACGATGATCCCCTCTTCCATAATTACAAGATCATCTATTCAGTTTATAACAATGACTTCAAGGTTCCCTTCAGAAGCAGTTTCGCCGATAAGCTGAGATATGACGGGATTGACGGTGAAAGCCTCAAACTGGTTAAAACACCCGATTTCATAAACGTCTCGAAACTGGCAATAAAGTATTCCGATGCAGTCATCGTCGGCAGTGAGGAGATAAACCCCGAACTGGAAAAACACCTCACAACGATTGGCAAGCCGGTGCTTCCATTCCAGGACGAATCTGTATACCTCGATGCCTATAATGATTTCTATGATATGATACTCTCCTGAGTATCTTTGGTGTCTTATCTGTTTTTCCGCAATATTTTCTTAATTTTCTTCGTTTTTTTAGCTAACGGAAACGAAAGTCAGTTTCTGTTTTAACAATCAAAAACTGAAGCAAATGTGTGGAATAGTAGGCTACATCGGGTCCAAACCGGCAAGAGAGATAATAATTAAAGGCCTGAAACTTCTTGAATACCGGGGTTACGACTCGGCCGGCATGGCCATCGTAAACGGCGAAACAAGGATTTTCAAATGCAAGGGTAGGGTTGAGGACCTTGAAAAAATGGTGAGTAACACCGATTTCAACGGAACACTTGGAATGGGCCATACACGCTGGGCCACCCACGGCGAACCCAATGAACTCAATGCTCATCCCCAGATATCCCATAAGGGAAATTTCATTGTCGTTCATAACGGGATCATCGAAAATTACGCCATCATCAAGAAACATTTGCAGGGAAAAGGAATTCAGTTCACCAGCCAGACTGACACCGAGGTGCTTGCAAACCTTATTGAACACCTTTACGTTGAGGGCGACCTTACAGCAGAAGAAGCCATAACCCTGGCACTAAACAGAGTGGAAGGGGCTTACGGACTGGTTATTATATGTACAAGGGAGACCGACAGGCTGTTTGCTGCCCGAAAGGGGAGTCCCCTCGTTATTGGCGTCGGCGACGGCGAAAACTTCATAGCTTCCGATGCAACTCCCATCGTCGAATATACTTCGCGCGTTATTTATCTGAAAGACGACGATATCGCTATCATAAAGAAGGACGAACTTGTGCTTAAGACCATCCGCCCTAAAAACATTGAACCCGAAGTGAAGGAGGTTGACCTGAAAATCGGTGAGATTGACAAGGAAGGCTATGCACATTTTATGCTCAAGGAGATATTTGAACAGCCAAGAGCGATCCACGATACATTCAGGGGAAGGGTTCTTCCCGATCACAGCGGAGTAATGCTGGGGGGGCTTCACGATGAGCTTGAGTCGATATCAAAGGCTGAAAAAATTATAATTGTGGCATGCGGCACCTCATACCATGCCGGATTGCTTGGAGAGTACATTTTCGAGGAATATACCCGAATACCGGTTGAGGTTGAATACGCATCGGAGTTCCGTTACCGGGACCCGATAATAAAATCCGGCGACATAGTTATTGCAATAAGCCAGAGCGGTGAAACCGCCGACACCCTGGCGGCTATTAAAATTGCAAAGGAAAAGGGAGCTAAAGTGATTGGGATATGCAATGTAGTAGGATCAAGCATTCCCCGCGAAACCGATGCAGGTGTCTATACACATGCAGGCCCCGAAATCGGAGTGGCATCAACAAAGGCATTCACCACACAGGTGACAGTTCTTGCAATGATGGCTTTTGAAATCGGATTCCTGAGAGGTACTATAAGCAGCGAAAGTTATAAGGAACTTATCGATGAACTTGTTTCGGTGCCGGAAAAGATAGAAAAGGCTCTTCAGGTTAACGACCAGGCTCTTGAGCTCGCAACGATCTACCAGAACAAGCGTAACGCTCTTTACCTTGGCAGAGGCTACCTCTTCCCGGTGGCTCTCGAAGGCGCCCTCAAACTGAAGGAAATATCATACATCCATGCGGAAGGCTATCCTGCCGCTGAGATGAAACACGGCCCGATTGCCCTGATTGACGAAGACATGCCTGTCGTTGTTGTTGCCACAAAGGATGATACATACGACAAGATAGTGAGCAACATCCAGGAGATAAAGGCAAGAAAGGGAAGTGTACTTGCAATAGTGACCGAGGGTGATGAACTTATAAGGAAGATGGCCGACTATGTGCTTGAAGTCCCTGATACCCTGCCTCCCTTCACCGGAATCCTTGCAGTGATCCCGCTCCAGTTGCTGTCGTACCATATTGCAGTGCTAAGAGGCTGCAATGTCGACCAGCCCCGGAATCTTGCAAAATCGGTAACAGTTGAATAACAGAATACTAACCCTCATATGAAATCGACTATCAAATACAGGAAGCTGACAAAAGAAGAAACCGTCAGCCTGACACACAATGGATGCAGCTGCGACGACTGGTCCGTGATTCAGGTCGCTGAGGGATTCGATCCTTCGAGATATATCAATGTCACCTTTTCGGGTAATATAAAGCTGGGCCGGCTGAACGGCACCCATACCGACGAATCGGGTGTAATGATCAGATCAGGGATTACAAATGCCCATATTCACAACTGCGACATCGGATCGAATGTTGTGATCTGCAATATAGGCGATTACATCGCTAATTACCGGATAGGGGATAATGTAGTTATAAAGAATTGCAGCAAGATACATACCGAGGGGACCTCAACTTTCGGCAACGGCACCAAAGTAGCCGTGCTTAATGAAACCGGAGGTAGAACAGTAAGGATATGGGATAAGCTGTCTGCCCATGAGGCCTATATTATCGCCCTCTACCGCCACAGGTACAAGGCGATACTGAATATGGAGAAAATGGTTTCCGACTATTCCGAGTCGGTCCGGTCCGGCAGGGGTGTGATCGGGGACGGCTCAATAATTGTCAGCTGCCGTAATATAAGAAATGTGAGGATAGGTCCCCACACCAGGATCGACGGAGCCATCAGCCTGGATGAGGGTTCGATTAACAGCTGCGTTGAAGATCCGGTCTTTATAGGCCCGGGTGTGATAATGGAACATTTTATAGTCTGCTCGGGGTCGATCGTTACCGAGTCAACCCTTATCGACAAATGCTTTATAGGGCAGGGCTGTGTTCTCGGCAAACACTATTCCGCTGAAAATTCATTGTTCTTTGCAAACTGCGGCGGATATCACGGCGAAGCCTGTTCTATTTTCGCCGGGCCCTACACCGTTACCCACCATAAATCAACACTCCTTATAGCAGGGATATTCTCATTCATGAATGCCGGCAGCGGTTCGAACCAGAGCAACCACATGTACAAGCTCGGGCCAATACATCAGGGCATCATGGAAAGAGGTTCAAAGACAACAAGCGATTCATACGTTCTCTGGCCTGCGCGCATAGGCCCATATACTCTCGTCATGGGACGTCATTACAAGAACATGGATACTTCATCACTGCCGTTCTCCTACCTCATTGAGAGCAATGATGAAAGCATTCTCGTTCCGGGAATAAATCTCAGAAGCGTCGGAACCATAAGGGATGCCCAGAAATGGCCTCTCCGCGACCGCCGCAAGGACCCTGAAAAACTCGATCAGGTGAACTTCAACCTGCTGAGTCCTTATACAATAAGAAAGATGTTCGAGGGAAGAGAACTCCTCCGGAAACTCAAGTCGGTGTCGGGACCCGTTTCGGGTTCTTATTCCTACAACAATATGGTAATCAGGGGCGATTCCCTTGAAAGGGGAATCCAGATGTACCAGACAGGCATCGACAAATTCCTGGGTAATTCACTGATAAAACGGCTTGAGAATACTGAATTCGCATCGAACAATGAACTCCAGAAACGGCTTAAGCCCGATCATACAATGGGTAAAGGCGAATGGGTCGACCTGGCCGGCCTCATAGCTCCGGTTAAGGCTGTAAACAAGCTGCTCGACTACATCGAAAACGGGGTGATAAGCACTATAGGCGGAGTGGCAGAGGCTTTTGTCAGGATACATGAGTCATACTACAAGTGGGAGTGGACCTGGGCATGTGAAAGGATTGAACAGGAGGAAGGCAAGCCGGTGAAGGAATTTACCGCAGCCGACATAATAAGGATCACAGAGAGATGGAAGAAGAGTGTGATCGACCTTGACAAAATGCTCTATGAGGATGCGAGAAAGGAATTCACTCTGTCGTCCATGACAGGTTTCGGGATTGACGGAGGCGAGGAGATCAAGAAACTCGATTTTGAACAGGTAAGGGGTGCCTTTGAATCAAACGGGGTTGTCTCTGCCATTCAGGATCACATCGAGCAGAAAAATGCCCTTGGTAACGAACTGATCGAAAGGATGTCGAGGATTCAAAGCTGACCTATCTACCGGAGTACATCTTCTCGTAATATTTTTCATAGTCTCCCGACAAAATTCCCGAGAGCCACTTATCGTTCGACAGATACCAGTCAACAGTCTTTTCAATCCCTTTTGAAAATTCCGGTATGGGTGCCCATCCCAGCTCCGAACGGATCTTTGAGGAGTCAATTGCATATCTCAGATCATGACCGGGACGGTCCTTAACGTAAGTGATAAGCTTTTCCGAAGTGCCCTCCGGCCTTCCAAGCTTCCTGTCGAGGATCCTGCAAAGAAGCATTATCAGGTCAATATTCTTCCATTCATTATTCCCGCCGATGTTATATGTCTCCCCAGTCTTACCCTTGTGGAAGATAAGGTCGATAGCCACTGCGTGATCCTCAACATAAAGCCAGTCGCGCACATTTTCTCCCTTGCCGTAAACCGGGATGGACCTGTTGTTCCTTATGTTGTTTATGACGAGCGGGATCAGTTTTTCAGGGAACTGGTTGGGGCCGTAGTTGTTTGAGCAGTTTGAAATGACAACCGGCAGGCCGAAGGTGTGACCGTAAGCCCTTACCATGTGGTCGGAACCGGCTTTTGATGCCGAATACGGGCTTTTTGGATCGTAGGAGGTCTTTTCGGTGAACAGTCCCTCGTCGCCAAGCGATCCGTAAACTTCATCGGTAGAGATATGGTAGAAAAGCCTTCCTTCCGTCCTGTCCTTCCATGAGGCAAGCGTTGCGTTGAGGAGATTGACTGTCCCTACTATGTTTGTGAAGACAAAATCGTCGGGAGCAGTGATCGACCTGTCGACATGCGATTCGGCGGCAAGGTGGATGACACCGCTGAAGTCATACTTTTTGAAGAGATCCAGGACTGCCTGCTTGTTAACGATGTCGATCCTTTCGAAGACATAATTTTTGTAATTCTCGATATCGGTCAGATTTTCGAGGTTGCCGGCATAGGTTAGCTTGTCGGCATTGACAATCCGGTATCCGGGATATTCCCTTACAAAACGCCTTACGACATGCGAGCCTATGAATCCGGCTCCTCCGGTAATCAGAAGTGTCTTTGATGCTTCCATTTTATTGGTTTTTCCTGATGGCTTTCTCCCATTCCCAGGCAGTTCTCATAGCTTCATCAAGATTGCTTTTGGTCTTCCACCCGAGTTCCCTGTTTGCCAGCGACGGGTCTGCCCATATCTTCTCTATATCGCCTTCCCTTCTTCCTGTAATCCTATAGTTAAGGCTGATGCCTGAAACACGCTCAAACGATTGAATTGCCTCGAGCACCGAAACACCCGTGCCGGTGCCCAGGTTGAATACCTCATAGGCGGCCTTGTTCTTTTTCTCAAGAAGCCTTTTAACCGCAGTTACATGAGCCTTGGCCAGATCGACGACGTGCAGGTAATCCCTTACGCATGAACCGTCGGGTGTGTTGTAGTCGTTTCCGAAAACCTTCAGTTCTTTTCTTAGTCCGTAGGCAGTCTGGGTAATGAAGGGCACGAGATTTTCAGGAACACCCCTGGGGAGTTCGCCGATAAGGGCTGAAGGATGTGCTCCTATGGGATTGAAATACCTGAGCGAAATTGCATTAAGGTTTTCACTCGACCCCACAGTGTCGCGGATGATCTCCTCTCCGATCTGCTTTGTATTCCCATAGGGCGAGGTTGCAGGCTTCACTGCAGCATCCTCGGCCACCGGAAGTTTGTCGGGCTGTCCGTAAACAGTGCATGATGACGAGAAAACGAAATCCGGAATTCCGTGTGTCCTCATGGCATCCAGCAGGTTCATGAGCGATACGAGATTGTTGCGGTAATATTCAAGAGGCTTGTGAACCGATTCGCCGACAGCCTTGTATGCTGCAAAATGTATTATACCCGATATATCATTATGATCAGCGAAATAATCATCCAGCTTTTCACGGTCGGTCAGATCAAACACCGCAAGCGACGGCCTTACACCCGTTATTGCCTCTATGCGGTCGACAACTTCGGCCTCCGAATTGTAAAGGTTGTCGATTATGGCAACTTCAAATCCTTCTCCTATAAGCTCAACAGTTGTGTGGGAACCAATGTATCCTGTTCCCCCGGTAACAAGTATCTTGTTTTTCTTCATGATCTGTTCTGAATGAGTTATCTTTTGTCAGCATATTTGAGCATCGGGTGATAGTCTCCGACAAATCCGACCGGATTTGAGTTTCTTATTGTAAAGGCTGTTATCACCGACTGCTTCGCATCATTGAGCCCGAATCCCTTTCCCGCCAGTATTTCATTGTAGGAGGTGGTGTGCAGTTCTCCGAAACCTTCGCTGAATTCAATCTCCTCGCCCTCAACTGTAATCGACCTGTAAGTCCTTTTGCCCGCCTCCCTGGCTGATGCGGGAAGGTCGTCGGCATCGATGCTGAGAAACCATCTTACCCTTGCATTCTCAAGTTCGAGATATCCTCCCGCCTTGTTGGGCTGAGACAGATGAACAATGTTTTTTGTCGTGTCGCCAAAGATCCATCCCAGCATGTCGAAAAAATGAATGCCGATGTTGGTGGCTACGCCTCCCGACTTCTGAATATCGCCTTTCCACGATATATAATACCAGTTACCCCTGCTGGTAACATAAGTGAGATCAATATCATAAACCTTGTTCTTCGGACCTTTGCTGATCTTTTCCTTCAGGGCGATTATTGCAGGATGAAGCCGAAGCTGAAGTATTGTATAAATCTTCCGGCCTGTTTCATTTTCAATTTCCTGAAGGGCCTCCACGTTCCACGGATTGAGGACTATCGGCTTTTCGCAGATAGCTTCGGCCTGATGCCTCAGTGCAAACCTGATATGCGAATCGTGAAGGTAATTGGGCGAACAGATGCTCACATAATCTATCTTCGTTCCCATTCTCTTCAGTTTGTCGAAATGCCTGTCGAACCTTTCAAACTCGACGAAGAAGTCACTGTGGGGAAAATAACCGTCAAGCAAACCTACGCAGTCAAACTTGTCGAGGCTGGCGAGAAGATTATTCCCGGTATCTTTGATCGCCTTCAGGTGGCGCACTGCAATATATCCAGCCACACCTATAAGACCGAAATTCTTCGGATTGGATTCCATAATATCTTAATTAACAATAAATTATGATGACTATCTATAATGTAGTATAAAATTATCAATTTTTGTTTTTAAACCCCCTTTCCCGTCTCGCTATGTGGGAAGCTTCCTGCTCCTGCCTCCTTGGGGGAAGGTTGGGAAGGGGGTTTTATCACTCAGTTAGTTTGCTTACATTTCCATCCTTCAACACATACTTCTCACCGCTTTCAGGGCAGGTTGCATGGCCGCCGGCGTCGAATTGAAGCTTGTGGCCGTATTCGCTCATCCATCCTGTTTGTCGCGCTGGATTACCCACAACCAGGGCGTAGGGCTTCACATCCCTTGTCACAACTGCCCCGGCCCCGATAAAGGCAAACCTGCCAATCCTGTGGCCGCATACTATTGTTGAGTTGGCCCCGATTGTGGCTCCTTTCTCCACTGTGGTTTCTGCATACTGATCCTTCCTGTTAACCGCGCTTCTGGGATTCATTACATTTGTGAAAACCATCGACGGCCCCAGAAAGACATCATCTTCACAGATAACGCCCGTGTATACCGATACATTGTTCTGGACCTTGACGTTACGCCCGAGCCTTACTCCCGGAGAAATAACAACATTCTGTCCTATATTGCAGTAAGCACCTATTTCCGAGCCAGTCATGATATGGCTGAAATGCCATATTTTAGTTCCTTTTCCAATGCTCACCCCATCGTCAACGACAGCCGTTTCATGGGCGAAATATTCCTTTTCCATTATCTGTGCTTTTCAAAGAATTCGATTATGGTTCCCGTAATATGCTCAAGCTGGTCCTGTTCCATTTCGGTATGGACGGGAAGCGAAAGGACTTCCCTGCACAGTGCGGTTGTAACCGGGAAATCATTTTCCCCGTAGCCGAGGTAGTGGTAGGCTTCCTGCATGTGAAGCGGTCCGGGGTAATAGACCATAGCGGGTACCCTGTTCTCCTGGAGGTATTTTTTCAGTTCATCCCTCAGTCCGTTCTTCACCCTGATCGTGTACTGATGAAAGATATGCGTCGAGTGTTTCTCTCTCGCCGGGATCACAATCTGGCTGCATCCTGAGAATGCCCTGTCGTAATAAGCGGCAACTTCCTGGCGGGCCCGGTTGAAACTGTCGAGATGCTTCAGTTTAACCCTCAGTATCTCAGCCTGAATTGTATCGAGCCTTGAATTGATACCGATGTCGTTATAGTGATAGCGCACTTTCATGCCGTGGTTTGCTATGCTCCTTATCTTTCTGGCCAGATCATCATCGTCGGTGTAAACTGCTCCTCCGTCGCCGTAACAGCCGAGGTTCTTCGAAGGGAAAAATGATGTGGTTCCCGCATTGCCGATAGTACCGGCTTTCTTCCTGCTTCCGTCGGGGAACAGATAATCGCTTCCGGTTGCCTGGGCGGCATCTTCTATCACAAGCAGATTGTGCATGGCTGCAAGCTTCATTATGCCTTCCATCCCGGCACACTGGCCGAACAGATGAACAGGAACTATTGCCCTCGTTTTTTCCGTGATGGCTCTGGCAATGCCTTCAACTGAAATATTGAAGGTGCCGGGATCAGGATCGACAATTACAGGCTTCATCCCAAGCAGTGCCACTGTCTCGAGAGTTGCGATAAAGGTGAAGTTGGTGGTAATTACCTCGTCTCCCGGCTTCAGTCCAAGCGTCATCATCGATATCTGAAGGGCATCCGTACCATTGGCACACGAAATCACATTCTTCACACCAAGGTATTCCTGAAGCTCCTCTTCGAAGAGCTTCACCCCGGGACCCTTTATGAAAGCTGATGAGTTGATTACCGAGAAGATTGCTTTGTCAATATCCGGCCTGAGCCTCTCATACTGGGCAAGCAGGTCGACCATCTGGATCTCTCTCATGAGAAATGAAAATATTAGGCTACGAATATAATGTTTTTAACCGTAAATATCCTTTGATGATGCTCCCTGATATCGTTATCAGGCTTCCTTACAGGTTGATAAAAACGTGTTCTTAAAATGTTAATAACATGACCCTGTTTTTTTAGGGAAACCCTCCCTTATGACCTTATTTTGTCGGCAGTTAAGTAGACCATATTTTGGATATCAAAGCTTTCATCAGGGAATTGTTGTTCAGTCACGATTGCGTCATTGTACCGGGCTTTGGAGGGTTTATCGGCAATTTTACACCGGCCCGGCTCGATCAGAAGACCGGGGTGTACTATCCCCCTCTCAAGCAGATTTCCTTCAACAGGAACCTGAATCATAACGACGGACTGCTGATTGGCAAAATTTCAATGGTCACAGGTCTCAATTACGCTGATTCGCGACGGCTGGTCGAAGAGTTTGCCGATGAAATCAGAACAAAGCTTGCATCGGGAAATCAGGTGGTGTTTGACCATATCGGCACTTTTTCCAATAACCACGAGAATAATGTTCAGTTTGAACCTGAACCCGGAATAAATTACTATCCCGGTTCTTTCGGGCTTGAACCGTTCCAGTGGAATCCCCCGAAGGAATACGATGTAAGGAAAAAAGTGGCGGGACGGATTATGAAAGAGCCGGCCAGATTAAACCCCGGAAGGAAGAACCTGTGGAGGGCCGCAATCCTCGTTCCCGTTCTGGCACTGCTTATTGCAGTCCCATTCAGGTCCAACCTCTTCCGGTCGGGTGTCGAAGCCACATCCCTCAACCCCCTGGTAACGGCGGAATTTGAGAACAACAGAAGGGCCATTGAAGAGGAGATTAAAGCTGAACCCGCGGCAGAAATTCAGCAGTCCGCCGCAGAAATTCCTGAACCTGCAGCTGAACCACCGGTTATCGATGAATACAAACCTGTACCGGTAAGTGGTGTCAGGTATTCAATAATAACAGGCAGCTTCAAATCGGAGGAAAATGCACTTTCACATATCAGTGAACTGAAAGCCGACGGTTACGAACCGGAGATGCAGAAGGCATCCAACGGCTTCATAAGGGTGACCGCCATGACAAGCAACAGCAAGGAAAAGGCTGTTCAGACACGCGACAGTATTTCCGGGAAATATCCCGGAGCATGGGTCACAGTCGTTAAACAACCTATTTGATAGTACTCCCGTTGCTCACGGGTTCCACCGGTGTAACCATCACAAGCTTTCCGTCCTTGTCCTCAGCCATCAGGATCATCCCTTTCGATTCAATTCCCTTTATCTTCCTGGGTTCAAGGTTTGCCACAATGGATATCTGTTTCCCGACGATTGCCGCGGGTTCATAATACTCTGCAATTCCCGACACTATCGTCCTGACATCCAAGCCTGTGTCAATCTTTAGCTTGAGAAGCTTTGTGGTCTTGGGAACTTTTTCGGCCTCCAGGATGGTGGCTGTCCTGATATCGATTTTACTGAAATCGTCAAATGTAAGGGGATCCTTCGCCGGGTTTACCTGCGCTGTTGCAGCTTCGTTGGATTTTTTTGAGGCCGCCAGTTTATTGATCTGCTTTTCAATCTCACTGTCCTCGATCTTCTCGAACAACAACCCGGGCTCTGCGATACGGTGTCCGGCAGGAAGAAGATCATCCCTTCCGGCATCTTCCCATGATTTAATTGTGAGGTTTATCCATTTTCTGAGAGTCTCCATCGAGAACGGAAGGAAAGGCTCCAGAACAATTGTAAGATTTGCAGTGATCTGCAGGGAGATATTCATTATAGTCTTTACCCTTTCAGGATTGCCTGAGGCCAGTTTCCAGGGTTCGGAATCGGCAAGATACTTGTTTCCAAGCCTTGCCAGGTTCATCGCCTCCCTGAGCGCTTCCCTGAAGCGGTACAACTCAAGGCTCGATTCCACATTCTCCCTGATCTTCTTTATTTCACTGAGGACGGCCCTGTCGGCTTCGGTAGTTTCACCCCGTTCCGGTACCTGCCCGTCGTAATACTTGCCTGTAAGTACAAGGGTTCGGTTCACAAAATTACCCAGAATCGCAACCAGTTCATTATTGTTGCGGGCCTGGAAATCCTTCCATGTAAAGTCATTGTCCTTTGTTTCAGGGGCATTGGCGCAGAGAGTGTATCTCAGGACATCCTGCTTGCCGGGGAAATCCTCGAGGTATTCGTGAAGCCAGACAGCCCAGTTCCTCGAGGTCGATATCTTGTCATTCTCGAGGTTGAGGAACTCGTTCGCCGGGACGTTGTCGGGCAGGATATATGATCCCTCAGCCCTGAGCATCGAAGGGAAAATTATGCAGTGAAATACTATGTTGTCCTTTCCGATGAAGTGCACCATTTTTGTCTCCGGATCCTTCCAGTACTTTTCCCAGTCGGGAGTCAGCTCACGGGTTGCAGATATATATCCTATCGGTGCATCGAACCAGACATACAGAACCTTACCTTCGGCACCTTCAACAGGCACCGGCACTCCCCAGTCGAGGTCGCGGCTTACAGCCCGAGGCTGAAGGCCCTGATCGATCCACGACTTGCACTGACCGTAAACATTTGTCTTCCATTCCTTATGGTCCTCCAGTATCCATTTTCTCAGCCATCCTTCATACCTGTCGAGCGGCAGGTACCAGTGGAGAGTCTCCCTCAATACCGGCTTGCTTCCGCTTATTGTGGAATGAGGATTGATAAGCTCGTTGGGACTTAGCGACGTTCCGCACTTCTCGCATTGATCGCCGTAGGCATTCTCATTTCCGCAATGAGGGCAGGTTCCGACTATATACCTGTCGGCCAGGAAACAGCCGGCTTCCTCATCATAATATTGTTCGCTAGTCTTTTCAACGAATTCTCCCTTTTTGTAAAGTTTCAGGAAGAAATCGGATGCTGTTTCGTAATGTATCTTGTTTGATGTACGCGAATAGATGTCAAAAGCGATCCCGAAGTCTTCGAATGCCTTTTTGTTGATTGCATGGTAGCGGTCAACAACTTCCTGGGGTGTGATCCCTTCATTCCTGGCCTTGAGGGTTATCGGAACCCCGTGCTCATCTGATCCGCAGATAGATATCACATCAACACCCTTCATCCTCAGGTACCTTGTATAAATGTCGGAGGGAACATATACTCCGGCCAGGTGGCCGATATGCAATGGCCCGTTGGCATAGGGCAGGGCCGAGGTTATAAGATATCTCTTGTAGTTCTTCATCGTCAGCAAAGAATGGTAATTTTATAAAAACCCCAAAGATAATGTTTATTCAGGCAGTTGTAATGATTGAGCAGATGGATTATTTTTACGGAATATAAGCCGTCAGATGTCAGTTAAAAAAATCCAGCCGCCCTTCCTTAAGGAAGGCGATGAAGTGGCAATTATCTCCCCGTCGTGGGCAATAAGTGAGGACAGGATCAATCATGCCGTGACTTTCCTTGAGGGATGGGGACTTAAGGTCAGGACCGGCAGGAATGTCCTGAAAAAGTCGGGACCCTTTGCAGGCACCGACGATGAACGGATGGCCGACCTCACGGAGATGACAGGTGACCGAAGGATCAAGGCTGTATTCTGCTCGAGGGGAGGATACGGGCTTTCAAGGATCATCGACCGGATCGATTTTTCGCCCCTTCTGAAATCTCCGAAATGGTATGCGGGCTTCAGCGATATCACCGTGCTTCACCTCTGGCTTAATGAGGTGTGCGGCATAATGTCGGTGCACGGGGAAATGCCTCTCAATTTTCAGGATCCCGACAAGACACCGGCTTCATTTGAAACCCTTCGCGATGCCCTGTTTGGCAGCTATAAACCTGTTTCGTGGAAAGGTAAGGGTATCCGCCCCTCTGTGGTTTCCGGTGAAGTGACGGGAGGAAACCTTACACTGGTATTCAGCCTGGCCGGTACAAAGGCCATGCCCGATACAAGAGGGAAGATTCTTTTTATTGAGGATGTCGGCGAATATTTCTACAATCTCGACAGGATGATGATGTCACTGAGGCTTGCAGGTAAGCTTGAAGGTCTTTCAGCACTACTTGTCGGAGGTTTGACCAGAATGCACCATACTTCGGTGAGGTGGGGGAAAAGCGCTCAGACTACCATTGCTGAAGCAGTGGAGGGATATGACTATCCTGTTTTCTTTGGTTTTCCGGCAGGCCACGTAAAGGATAACAGGGCATTTTATACCGGACGCCATGCTGTAATCACAACCGATGGCGAAATCGCGATCCTCACCTACGATTAATAATCAGAATGCCGAGATAAGGAGATCCAGATCCTTCGAGATTGCCCCGAACTTCTGTCCCAGGGTCTCATTTGTAAGTATTCCGTTGAAGAGGTAGACTCCGTTACGCATTCCCCTGTCATTTTTCAGAAGCTGCGTGATACCTCCCGCCTCGGCTATCTCCTTGAAAAGAGGATTGAAGATATTGCTCAGGGCAATCGAAGCTGTACGTGCCACTCTCGACGGAAGGTTCCATGCCGAGAAATGAACCACGCCATGCTTTTCATAAACCGGGTCTCTCAAGGCCCTGCACTCTGTTGTTTCTATGCATCCGCCCCTGTCGATGCTCAGATCGATTATAACCGAACCTTTCTTCATCGTCTTTACCATGTCCTCGGTGATGTAATACCATGGCCGAAGATCTTCGAGCTCAATGGCCCCGATGAGGACATCGGCCGACCGGATCGCCTTTTTAAGCACCTGCGGATGGAACACTGATGTCTGCAGCCTCTGGTTTATAAGGTTCTGGAAACGCCTGAGGTTGTGAAGCGACTGATCGAATATCTTTACCTGCGAACCAAGGCCGAGCGCTGCCCTTGCAGCATACTCCCCGGCAGTGTTGGCGCCTATTATCACCACGTCAGTCGGCGTTACACCCGTAATTCCTCCAAGAAGAACGCCCTTTCCGCCGTGGTGATTGCTCAGATAATCGGATGCAATCAGCACTGAAGTCACCCCGCTTATCTCGCTCATCGATTCCATAACCGGCATAACACCGTTGCTGTCCCTTATCTTTTCAAGAGCTATTGCCGTCACCTTTTTCCTCATAAGCTTTGCGAGAGTATCCTCGTTAAGCTGCAGAACATTCAGGAACGACATAACAATCTGGTTGCCCCTCAGATAGTCGACCTCCTGGTTAGTGAATGGTGCAACCTTTATCACGGCATCAGCGCTGAACACCCTTGCCGGTGATTCGGTTATCACTGCCCCGTTCTCGGCATAATCCTTGTCGGAATAATTTGCCCCCGCCCCGGCACCCTTCTGCAGTATCACCTCGTTCCCGCCTTCAACCAGCTGGTTGATAGCCTCGGGAGTCAGAGCCACCCGTTTCTCATCATTTTTCTTGTCGTTCGGGATCCCTATCGAGATCTTTTTCCGCCTTACAACCGTATCGAGCTGTTCTTCCTGTGGAAGCAGTGAGGCATTGCTGAATCCATGACTGCCGTTTTTCGCCTTCTCGTTCATTTAAGGAATAGTGTTATCACTTCAAATTTAAAAAAAATAGTATTACTGGGTAAAAGATCAGGAAATGTCGACAATCCTCTCTTCTCCGTTGCCGACAGTTATCCTGATATCTAAAGTGCCCGGAGGAAGTATTTCTCCGATAAGCTCGGGCCATTCCATAAGGCAGTACGATCCGCTGGCGAAATATTCCTCCATTCCAAAGTCAAAAACCTCTTCGGGCTTTTTAATCCTGTAAAAGTCAATATGATAAATTGTCTCGCCTTCCCGGGTTCTGTACTCATTGATCATGGTGAATGTCGGACTGGTTACAGTGTTCTCCGCACCCAGTTCCCTGCAGATGGCCTTGATGATTGTCGTTTTGCCGGCTCCCATGGGCCCGTAAAAGGCAAGGTGTCTTTTCTCCGATGCAAGAGCGATTATTTTCCTGGCGGCTGAGGGTAGATGCTTTTTATCTTTGATAAGTATTCTCATCCCCGTCGCATTTTTCGGTTAGGAAACAGGTTCAAGGAGCGCAATGGGAAGAAGTATTTCCTGCATCGATACGCCTCCGTGCTGGAAGGTGTCCTTGTAATAGCCTGCGTAGTAGTTGAAATTGTTCTGGTAGACCAGGTAATCCTTGTTGAGGGCAAAAATGTATTTTGAGGTTATATTGGTCTTCGGAAGCCCGGCTTTCTCGGGGTACTTAAGCTCAAATACCTGCCTTGGATTGTAATCGAGATTTCGTCCCATCTTATACCTGAGGTTCGAAGATGTCTTCCTGTCGCCAACAACCTTAATCGGATTCTGAACCCTGATGGTCCCGTGGTCGGTGCTGAAAATTATCTTCACCTGGTGGGCGGTAAGGGCGGTAAGAAGTTCATAGAGCGGGGAATGAACAAACCACGAACGGGTGAGGCTCCTGTATGCCTTCTCATCATTGGCAAGATCCCTGATGAGACCTATCTCCGTTCTGGCATGCGAAAGCATGTCGACGAAATTGTAAACCAGGATATTTATGTCGTTGTCAAGAAGCTGCCTGATCTTCTCATTTACCTTCCTCCCGTCCTGGTTGCTGATTATCTTGTTGTACGACCATTTGTACCTTAAGCCTTTTCTGGCAAGCTGATATTTGAAGAGCTCTTCTTCAAAGTTATTCTTCCCCTCCTCCTCGTCATCCTCCACCCAGAACTCGGGAAGGATGGCAGCTATCGCTGAGGGCATCAGTCCCGAAAAGAGGGCATTCCGGCTGTACTGTGTTGCGGTGGGAAGTATGCTGAAATAGATGTCTTCTTCAATAACCCTGTATATTCCGGCAAGCTCCGATGCGATCATCTTCCACTGGTCAAACCTGAGGTTGTCGATAAGTATGAAAAAGACCGGCTTGCCCTGATTGACGTGAGGAAATATCTTCTTTGCGAACAGGGACGGAGACAATACCGGCCTGTCCTGTGCATCACTGTCGAGCCACGATTGATAATTGCAGGTAATGTATTTTACAAATGCATTATTCGCATCATTCTCCTGCATTTTGAGTATGCCGGCCATCCCCGGATCGGTCGATTTCTCGAGCTCCGATTCCCAGAATGTAATTTTCCTGTAGAGCTCGGTCCAGTCGGTATGACTGCGGGCTGCGGAAATCAGATTTCCTATGGTGCCAAATTCCTGCCTGTAATTGGTTGTGGTTTTTTCGGTTATCAGCCTGCGTTGTTCGGTGATCCTTTTGACTACAAGCAGGAGCTGATTCGGTTTCACCGGCTTGATCAGATAATCTGCCATCTCTGAACCGATAGCTGCCTCCATGATACCCTCCTCCTCATTCTTGGTTATCATAACAACCGGCAGGTCGTTCTTTATCTCCTTCACAAGTCTCAGAGTCTCAAGGCCGCTCAGGCCGGGCATGCTTTCGTCAAGAAAAATAAGATCGTAGGGATTGTGGCGAACAAGATCAACTGTGTCGATGCCATTGGTGCAGGTGTCAATTTCATATCCCTTCTCACGCAGAAACTGGACATGTGCCTTCAGAACCTCAATTTCGTCATCGGTCCATAATATTCTGATCTTTCTCATCTCTGATTTTAAATTCAGGATGTAAAATTACCGATTCTTTTGGCCTTTAAGGTAATTTTCGTTAAAGAAAAGGAAATATCGTTCGGGATTTTTATCCTCATCAAGCGGTTTAAGGTTTCTTTCATTGATGAGGAACTTCATTATACGGGCACCTGCGGTGTTTCTGATTATCTTTTCAGGATCGACTGAATCATAATATTCCCAGGCCGCTGAGTTGTCAGCAAAACCCGAAACTGTTATCCTGATGTACCTGTTGTCAACAAGCAGTCCTTCGGTACGGTAGTTCTTATCGGTGTAGTTATCGATGTTGTGGCTTATCACGTCGAATGAAGCCTGGTTTATGTTGAACCGCGGATCCATAATGACTATCATAAAGGAATACCGGGCAACAGTATCAACGGCATATATTTCCGAAGCAATAACCTTATCCTCTTCTATCTTAAGCTCAGGCATCTGCTGGTTGAGATGAGCCGAAAGCTCTGCAGCCCTGATTGCCTCTTCAGTACCGGGCCAGGCCTTTATAAGGCGGTTCAGCTCGTCCTTGAAGCTTCTTTCATCGCTTATCCTTGCAACTGAATAAGCCCTCAGCAGCATGAACTTGGGAGCCAGGGTACCCGACGGGTTTTGAGTCAGAGCACTGTCGGACATTGATACTGCTGAATTGAAATCTTCGGCCTTATAGAGATCAAATGCCCTCTGGTAGAGTTGCTCCGACATTCTTATCTCTGCCATCTTCTTGTTGTAGTAATCCGGATCAGACAATATTTTTGAGAACTCGCTTTCGGGGTATTTCTCAAGCAGCCGCTGACGAACCACCTCCGCCTTCTGGCTGTTATCTTCCCTGTAAAGATTATAAAGGTTGTACAGGGTTTCCGGCACCAGTTCGTTCGACGGATAGCGTGTAAGTAATTCCTCAAACGATTCTGCAGCTTTCTTCCTGTCAGCAATTCTTTCCTCAAAGACTTTTCCTGCATTGAACCAGGCTGTTGCGATCTTTTCATCCGAGACTTTCAGGAGAGAATCGTTCAACGGAAGATTCTTCAGGTAGAATTCGGGCTTTTTGTAATCCACTACAGTTTCGGCTGAGTCGGGTTGGATTTTCCCGTTCTCTTCTGCAAGTCCTGCCGCCTGCTGGGTCGCTACCCTGGCCTTGTTTGAGCGCCTCCAGTTATCCTCGAGCCTTCTGTCTCCCCACCTTCTCCTGAATTCGGTACGGCCGAAAGTGAGGGCCGTCTGGTTGTAGAAATACCATTTACCTTCCTGTTCAATATTATCCTGGAATCTTCTTGCATTCTCATAATACTGGCCGATGTTTGCCCTGTCGGAATATTCCGACACCCTGCCCTCACTCTCGGCTGTGGTTATCTCCGCAATTATTCCTGCAATCAGGTTTGTCCTCTGGTTCTCGGTCATCGAAGCAACTTTCTGAAGGCTGTCCTCGGTCTGTATCACTGTCAGGTGTTTTACCAGTTCATCAAGGTTACGGGATTTTGTAAGGAGATTTTTGTATTCCGGATAGTTCTCCTCAAGAAAATATACAGTGCTGTCGTAATACTTTCCCGCGTTCATATAATCGGGGATTGCATAATAGTGATCGGCAAGTGCGAGATATGATTTCCCCTTCTGGTTGCGGTTGCCTGATACCGATGAGGCTGACTTCCTGTAATATTCGAGTGCCTCCTTCTCCATCCCTTCCTTCTTCATCAGGTTCCCGATTGCATAGTAGATCTGGTCAAGGAAATCTTTATTCTTTGAATCCTTAAGCATCTTTTCCAGCTCCTTCTTTATTTCCCCGGGGTCGCCGGAGTTCACATCAAATACGCCGGCAATGTTTATTCGTGCATTGAACTCAACCTCGTAGGGGGGATTCATTTTTACCACTTTCCTGTAAAAGGATGTTGCACTCTGTGAATCACCATTCCTTTCATGAAGCTGGGCAATCAGATAGGTCAGACGGTATTTCGGCCTTTTTCCCGATATAAGCTCAAGAGAGGCCGTAAGAGGTTCTATTGCTTCGCCGTATTTCTTCTGCCGGATAAACATATCAGCCAGGGTCATTTGATAGAATGCCTTCATGGCTTTCGGTGATTTTTCATCGGGCAAGGTCTCGTTAAGCAGTCTGGCGGCTTCCGAATAGTTGCCCCTCTCGCAGCTGATCCGTGCGAGCCAGATTGCCGATTCAATCTTTATCAGGGGATCGTTGGCCTCGGCAATACAGTGATTGAAGACCGCTTCAGCATCATTGAATTCATGCTTGTGGAACCTTGCCTTGCCTATAAGAAAATAGCTGTCGTCGACCCATTCGTTGAATTCCTTCATCTCGAGCAGGGCCTTTTCGTTTTCGCTGAGATCCTTGCGGGCATCGATCTCCGGCCGTGCCGTGATCGACTTTAGTGATATCAGCTTGGATGCTTTCTGGATTGCTGTCTCCATATTTGAGGAGACGAGAGAAACGATCGACGGATCGCTGTTTTCGAACACCCTGAGGAGCTCTGCGAAATCATCGGTATAACTGCTGCTTATCTTCTGAAGGCCTTCCTTATAACTTTCGTAACCGTTGAAATATATGTTATACTTTGCGGTAAGGCCATTATAAAACCGTGTTGTCGCCGTGTTTTTTTCCACGGAACAACCCGAAAGGAACAAAAGAAGTCCCAGAGCTATCAGATATTTATATGATATCCTCCCGGAATACAATAACTGTTATTTAATACTATAACTTACTTCAACGGAGTATAGTATCTCAAAGGTAAGCAAAATTGGGACCACGGGGCATCCTCAGGCTGAAATCACACGCCTGATCTCGGGAACCTCCTGTATAATTGCCTGCTCCACGCCTGCCTTGAGCGTCTGCATTGCATAGGGGCAGCCGTGGCATGCGCCTGTGAGCTTTACCTTTACAGTCATATCGTCGGTTATTTCAATCAAGTCGATATCGCCGCCGTCGTTCTGCAGATAGGGTCTTACCCTGTTCAGTGCATTGACAACTTTTTCCCTGATTGTAGTCTTATCTTCCATTTTTTGTTGATTTTTTATTGGTTGTGTATCTCCACCCTGCTGGTGGGCTTTAATTCCTTGTTTCTTTTGTTGACCCTGTCAACCACTTCGCCTGCAAGATCCATGAAGGCTTTCCCCGTCACCGAGTCTTCCAGTGCAACCGGCCTGCCGTTGTCGCTTCCTTCACAGATGCTCTGTACAAGCGGTATCTGACCAAGCAGCGGCACATCCGTCTTCTTTGCCAGGTCTCTTCCTCCTGCTTTGCCGAAGATGAAATACTTGTTCTCCGGAAGTTCGGCAGGGGTGAACCACGACATGTTTTCAACGAGCCCGAGGACCGGAACGTTGATCTTCTCGCTGCGGAACATGGCGATCCCTTTCAGTGCATCTGCCAGTGCAACTTCCTGCGGAGTGGTTACGACTATTGCCCCGGTTACGGGAACTTCCTGCACAAGAGTCAGGTGAATATCACTGGTTCCGGGAGGAAGGTCAAACAACAGGTAATCGAGCTCACCCCAGTCGCCCTGGGTTATAAGCTGTTTCAGAAACCCCGATGCCATGGGCCCTCTCCAGATAACCGCATCCGACGGACTTACGAAAAAGCCGGTGGAAAGCACCTTTACTCCGTATTTGGTAAGCGGCACTATCATGTCAGTGTCATTCATCCGGAATACATCCGGCCTGTAATCCTGTGCATCGAACATCCTTGGCACCGAAGGGCCGAATACGTCGGCGTCGAGCAACCCGACTGAAAACCCTTTCCTCGCAAGTGCTATCGCAAGATTGACGGCTATTGTGGTCTTTCCTACGCCTCCTTTTCCCGAGGATACCGCAATGATATTCTTAACCCCCGGCAGGATATCCCTCTCCTTTGGTTTTTGAACCGGCTCCTTAACCCTCGATTCAACAGTTATTTCCCTGATCACTACATCAGGACCCAGATCCTCCTTTATTGCCCTCACTGCTGTGCTCCTGAGTGATGAGGCAAACGGATCATTCTGTTTATCAGTTGTTATGGTTACCGAGATGCCGTCATCACCGGTTTCAATTGCCGTGATATACCCGAGGGTGACAATATCTTTCCCCTTTTCGGGATGAACTACTTTGGAAAGCGCTTTTAATATCTTTTCCTTTGAATACATACTTTATAATTTTAATTACCCCCTTTCCCGTCCCGCTATGCGGGAGGCTTCCGGCTCCGTCCCCCCTGGGGGAAGGCTGGGAAGGGGGGTTAACAACAAAAAAATTTATAACACATTACATCATTGCTGATGCTCATTTTTATTTAAATCAATTATAAATAAGCCGCAATTTTAGTAAATTTTCCGGGGCTGACCAAATAATCAACGAAGTTCCGACAAGGGGTCCCAGAATTTTTCGATGAAATCCACCACTCTGTCATCTTCCACGTGAATTCCTTCGTTTTCGAGAAGCTGCTGCATGGTTGTTGAATTGCCGAAGTGAAGTTTCCCTGAGAGGAGTCCGTTACGGTTCACTACACGGTGGGCAGGTACGAATTCGCCGCCGGAATGGCTTGCGTTGAGCGCCCATCCGACTGTCCGTGCCGACTTTCCCGTTCCGAGGTACCGGGCAATGGCCCCATAGGAAGTGACCCGGCCCCATGGGATTAGTTTAGTCACTTCGTATACCTGTCCGAAAAAATCGTTCCTATTCCGGTGTTTCCCAGCCATGTCTGATTTCTTTCCCCTTTTCAAGCCTGAATGCGAGGTAGTTGATCTTCATTCCCTTTTCCATGAACATAGTTTCGTAGTGTGTCCTTACATCACGGATCCCGGTCTGTATTTCCCTGACGGCTGCGGGATCGCTTACCGACGAAAGAATGCGGCCTGTGACCGGTATCAGTCCGGGGTCCATGGAATGCATATCCTTTGTTGATACAATTATCTCAAGTCCGTTGTCGGCTGCCAGCCTCTCAGTATAGGAGTATAGCTCGGCATTGTCGGTCTTGAGGTGAATGATTCCCTTGTCCCTGAGAAAATTACGGTAGGTGTTAAGGAACCACGGGCAGGTAAGTCTTTTATTTGAATTCCTTTTACCCGGATGAGGGTCGGGGAAGGTGATCCAGATCTCATCAACCTCGTCGCCGGCGAAAAAGGAGTTTATGAATTCTATCCTTGTGCGGAGGAATGCAGTGTTCTTAAGCTGCTTCTCATAAGCAGTACGCGCTCCTCTCCACATCCGGGCTCCCTTGATGTCGATCCCGGTGAAGTTGCAGCCGGGCATGAGCATTGCCATACCTACGGTGTACTCACCCTTTCCGCAGGCAAGTTCAAGAATCAGCGGATTGTCGTTTTTGAATATTTCCCGGCGCCAGTTACCCTTGATCCTGTGATCATTCCTGCTGTCGGACCCGATTACTGGCTGGATAACGTTTTCGAAAGTATCAAGTTCCGCCCACCGGGCAAGCTTGTTTTTCCCCACCTCAGAATCCTATTTTATGTTTTTTTCGACCCTAAGCCCTATGTCATACACTCCTTCAAGACCTGCACTGCGCATTCCGTGGGATATATTCACCTGGTAGGTCCCGGATGTGGGAAAGAATACATTCTGGCGGTATGGCAGCTTCAGTTCATTGATATCTCCGAATCCTTTGCCGTACCAGTTACCCTTCTCATCAGCAAGGTCATACATCAGGGTGTCGGTTATGCTGCTGCCTCCGGGCGCCGTGGTTGTCACGAAAAGCCAGATGTTCCTGTAGGGATAAGCCGATCCTGTCCTCAAAATGAAATCGATGTTGTTGCTGTTAACCGTATCCCCGACGCTGAAGCTGAACGTGGCTGAATTTTCAAGTGTCCAGATCCTGCCGGGTACGGGAAGGGTATCTGTAAAAACCACATTTCTGCCGCACGATGCCGTCACTACGGCGGCTGTCAGAAGAACCAGGATCCTAGTTGCTTTTCTTGTCATCGAAATTCCTGTTTTTTCTTTTATGGGGATGTTTGCGCTTTTGATTTTTCGGTCCGGGAACATCAAACCGTGTCAGACTGCTGCTGCTTAGCAGATCATGCGACTGAGTGATTGCTTCGGACAGTTCTCCGTCGGGTAACAGTTTTTCGGGTTTTATGCCTTTTCTGTTGAGATCCTGGATCTCCTTCACCCTGCTGACCGGTACCGGTGTCAGGCTTGTCGGAGAATCGGAGTCGCTATACCAGAAGATGCTTTTGTGTACCTCTATTTTCTGGAAATAGGCTGTCCTGCCGGCAAGATAAAGCGGCACTTCCCTCGGGGGGAATGAACGCTGGGCATCAACGTAGCAGTCGAATTCGAAGTTCAGGCAGCACTTAAGCTTGCCGCACTGACCTGCAAGCTTCTGCGGATTCAGCGACAACTCCTGGTATTTGGCATGTGTTGTTGTTACCGACACGAAATTTGTGATATGAGTCGAACAGCATAGTTCGCGTCCGCACGATCCTATCCCGCCTATCCTTCCTGCCTCCTGCCTGGCGCCTATCTGGCGCATTTCGATCCTGACACGGAACTCCTCCGCAAGCACCTTGATAAGCTGGCGGAAATCGACTCGTTCGTCGGCGATGTAATAAAAGATTGCTTTGGTCCTGTCACCCTGGTACTCAACATCCCCTATCTTCATGTTCAGCTTCAGGTCGTAGGCAATCTGCCTCGATCTCAGCATGGTCGGGGTTTCCAGCTTCTTGGCCTCCTCCCATTTTATAATATCAACGGCTTTGGCTTTCCTGTAGACCTTTTTCATGTCGTCGGAAGAAGGCTGTACCTTAAGCTTTTTAAGCCGTTCATTCACAATCGGCCCGACCATCGAAACCCTCCCGATATCATGCCCCGGAGAGGCCTCAACAGCAACAACATCACCTATCTCGAGCCTGAGGGCATTGGCATTCCTGTAAAATCCTTTCCTTGTATTCTTGAACCTGATCTCAATCACATCATTCTCATCCGGGACAAAAGGCAGATCCTTCAGCCAGTCGAATGCGTCAAGCTTGTTACATCCCGGTTTATATATGATAATCGGCATTTTGGGCTCATCTCCGTGAGCCGATGACAAATCTTCGTTCTCCTGCATTTCAGACTCCTCCTCAGATTAATCCCGCAAAAATAGTTAATAATTGCATCAATTTCAACAACCTTCTGCCTGTTCAGCGGCGGAACAAACCTATAAGCCTGAGTGCAAGGTCGAGAAAAACTATTTTGGCATTACCGTTCGCTTCGATATGGGAATGGGCCAGGCTGAATTCCTCCACGAAGGTATTTATGTTACCTTCATTGATGAAAGGATGGAAATTCACCGAAAAAGCTTCTTCCTCCCCGGTCAGGTAAACCAGCCCGTTCTTAGTCTGCCCGAGGTTCATCATCAGGTTCTCCCTGAAAAGATGCAGTGAGAAAGCAAGGAATCTCTTCTGCGGTTCCCTCCCTATGACCGACAACTCTTCCGACCAGGCGATCAGGGAAAGAACATCCTTTTTCCATACGAACCTCATCAGCGTCCTGAAACGATCGAGATCCCGGAACGATGAATCCTCATTCTCGCACAACTCGATTGCCCTTATTATATTACCGTTCGACACCCTGGCTATGTCGTCGGCCCGGCCTTTGTGAATCCTGAACCTCTCTATGAGATACGACGAGAGATCTAATGGATTGAATGATGGGATCCTTACCAGCTGGCACCTCGAGATTATTGTCGGGACAATCTTGTCGGGTTCGTCCGATACAAGCAGGAAAAGAGTCTTTTCGGGCGGCTCCTCTATAAGCTTGAGCAGCTTGTTGGCCGTCACCTGATGCATCTTTTCGGGAAGCCATATTATCATCACCTTGAAATCCGATTCATACGACTTGAGAGTCAGCTTACGGAGTATCTCCGCCGCCTCCGAAGTGAAGATCAGCCCCTGGGCATTTCCGGCACCGATGTAATTTAGCCATTTTGTGAGGCTGAAATAAGGTGAGACGGCGGCAAACTCCCTCCATTTGTCGATGAATTTGTCGCTGACCGGATCGGTGTCTTTCTTGACTACCGGAAAGACGAAATGAAGATCCGGATGGATCATTTTTTCATACTTCACGCACGATTTGCAGGTTCCGCATGAATCAACACCCGATCTGTTCTCACAGCTTACATACCGGGCATAGGCGAGGGCCAGGGCAAGGTTTCCGCAGCCTTCGGGCCCCGTGAATAACTGGGCATGACTCACCCTTTCCGACTTCACGGTGCTTATCAGCCTGTCAATCGTCTCTCTCTGCCCCGGGATATCAGAAAATTTCATTCCGTTATGTTGAATTCAGTATTAAAGGACGGCAAGGGCCTGATCGTAGTCGGGCTCCTGACCAATTTCAGGGACAAGCTGGGTGTAAATGACTTTGCCTTCTTCATCCAGTACCACCACACTTCTTGCGTAAAGCCCTGCCATGGGACCGTCAACAATGTCGACGCCATACAGCTTCCCGAATTCCGTGTCGCGAAACCCTGAAAGAGTGGTAAGGTTTGAAATGCCTTCGGTTGTACAGAAACGCCCATGGGCAAAGGGAAGGTCCTTTGATATTGCAAGAACCGTAACATTGGATTTGTCTGCAGCATGCTTGTTGAACTTCCGCATCGCTGTCGCACATACGGAGGTCTCGAGACTCGGGAAAATGCTGAGAAGGACTTTTTTCCCTGCAAGTTCTGAGAGACTCAGAGTGCCGAGATCTGATTTGACGAGGGTGAAGTCAGGAGCTTTCTGTCCTTTCTTTGGAAGATCACCCGATGTGTTTATGGGATTTCCCTTTAATGTAATCTTTGCCATAATTTTTTTCTCAAAATTAGTTAAACTTTCCGGAAGAGAAAACTTGAATTACTCCCCTGGCCCTGAACAGGAATTCCCAAAAATAATGTAGGTTTGCAGATGGAAAAAGTAAGTTAATTAAAAATGATATGTCTATGAAAATGATTCAGGATTTCAATTTCAAGGGAGTTAAAGCAATCGTCAGAGTCGATTTCAATGTGCCTCTCGACAAGACAACACTGGCAGTTACGGACGATACCCGGATCAGGGGAGCCCTTCGCACGATAAGGAAAATTACTTCCGAAGGGGGTTCGGCAATTCTGATGTCGCATCTTGGACGCCCGCAGGGCGTAATGCCTAAGTATTCCCTTAAACCCGTTCTTCCGGTTCTTGAAAAACATCTTGGCCAGACGGTGCTTTTTGCAGACGACTGCGCCGGCGAATCAGCCGCAAAGATGGCTGCAGCCCTAAAGCCGGGTGAGGTCCTGCTTCTTGAAAACGTGAGGTTTTATCCTGAGGAGGAAGGAAAGCCAATTCTTCCCGATACGGCAACCGACGAGGAAAGGAAAACGGCCAAAACCGAACTGAAGGCCAGGCAGAAAGATTTCGCGAAGAAACTTGCCGGCTATGCCGATGTGTATGTGAACGATGCTTTCGGAACGGCCCACAGGGCCCACGGAACCACCGCAGTTATCGCCGACTACTTCCCGAAGGAGAAGAGGATGTTCGGATTCCTTATAAACAGCGAACTCGAAGCCATGGACAAGGTGCTTAACAATGCACAGAGACCATTCACCGCAATCATGGGCGGCGCAAAGGTTTCCGACAAGATAATGCTTATCGAGAACCTGCTGAACAGGGTAGATAATCTGATAATCGGCGGCGGTATGACCTACACCTTCATAAAGGCACAGGGCGGAAAGATTGGAAACTCGCTCTGCGAAGAGGACAAGCTCGATCTCGCACTTGAGATCCTTAAGAAGGCAAAGGAAAAGAATGTGAATATCTACCTCCCTGTCGACAGCCTTAACGGCAACAAGTTCGACAATGAGGCTGAGACAAAAGTAACCGCTTCAAACGCTGTCGACGACGGATGGCTCGGACTGGATATTGCTGAAAAAGCCATTGAGGAATTCTCGGCTGTTATCGGAAATTCAAAGACAATCCTCTGGAATGGTCCGATGGGCGTTTTTGAAATGGAGAAGTTCTCGAAGGGAACAACCTCAGTAGCCAAAGCAATCGCAGCTGCCACAGAGAAGGGCGCATTCAGCCTGATAGGCGGAGGCGACTCTGTTGCAGCCGTCAACAAGAACGGACTGGCCGATAAGGTAAGCTATGTTTCCACAGGCGGCGGCGCAATGCTCGAATATATGGAAGGCAAAAAACTTCCGGGAATAACAGCTATCAGGGGAGAATAACCCGCACCACAGTAAGTATTATACCAGGCTGTATCGAAACCACCGCTCATGAAGCATCCATTCATGAACGGTCGTTTGATACAGCCTTGTTTATTTGCCCGTATTTTTGTACTATCTTTGCATCAGTTATGAAGAAAATTCTGCTTCCGGTTCTGATACTGACGCTTCTTCTTGCAGGCTCCTGCAAAAAGGATGAAACGCCCGACACCAGCGGTACTGTAACAATCGACAATACAACCACCCAAGGCTCCCCCACATATTATGTCTACGGCTTCCTGTTTTCACAGGCAAAAAAGGTGACTACAAGAGAAACTCCCAGGCCCGATGTAACCGTCGACAGCGATGGTACCAACATTCTGTTTATGACCGAAAATGAAAGGAACTCATTCTACCTGGCGGGTGAATATAATGATGCAGCCTCAGCCCTTACCGCCTTCGGCAACCTTACTTCGCCCGCAATATCGGAAGACCAGTGGGATGGACTTGCACTGCCCGTCAGGGCTAACCAGGTCTGGGTTTACAGGGCAGGATCAAGGACTTCGGGAAACGATCACTATGCCAAGATGAGGATCATATCGACAAGGACTGAACCCGCCGATCCAAAACCTTTTGCCGAATGTACGTTCGAATGGCAATACCAGTCTGACGGAACGCTAACCTTTCCGGGGAAATGACAGGAATTCTCCCTGACAGTATTTTTGAAATCAGGGACCCCGGAGCATTCTCATCCGCTGCTCTCAAAATTTTCAGATTCCAGGCTGCCGGTAACCCTGTCTACGGCAGTTTCATTTCCGCCCTTGGCATTGATCCGGCGGAAATTCATGATATCAGGGCGATACCCTTTCTTCCCGTGGAGTTCTTTAAAAGCCACAGGGTGATATCCGGCAACCTTTCTGCAGAATTGGTCTTTGAGAGCAGCCGGACCACAGGCGCCGAACCCGGACGTCACTACGTTCACGATCCTGAACTATACAGGCTGAGTTATCTTACTTCCTTCAGACATTTTTACGGTGATCCTTCCGGATATGTGATCGCTGCCCTGCTGCCTTCATATACCGAGCGGCCCGGTTCGTCGCTCGTGACAATGATGGAGGGACTGATAAGGGAAAGCGGTTGCGGTGATAGCGGTTTTTATGAGGGGAGAACGGAAGAACTGGCAGCCATGCTTGAATCAGTCAGGACTGACGGCAGGAAAAAATTCCTGATGGGAGTCAGCTTTGCCCTGCTCGATCTGGCGAACGACCTGTCGCCCGACCTTTCGGGAACTATGGTCATGGAGACAGGCGGAATGAAGGGACGAAGGAAGGAGATCACAAGGGATGAACTTCATGGTATTCTTACAGCAAAACTGAATGTGCCGGTCATACACTCTGAATACGGGATGACTGAACTTCTCAGCCAGGCTTATTCTGCAGGGAACGGTATCTTCAGATGCCCGCCGTGGATGAAGATACTTATAAGGGATACTCACGACCCGCTCGACGTTAGCGATGAAGCCGGAAGGGCAGGGGGCGTAAACATTATCGATCTGGCAAACTATTATTCCTGTTCTTTCCTTGCTGCCGGCGATTACGGACGGCTTCAGGAAGACGGGACTTTTGAAATATCAGGAAGAATTGACAACACCGACATACGAGGCTGCAACCTGATGACTCTTCAATAAAGCCTTTTTAAAATAAACTTTCAGAGATAAACAATCCTCTTGTTCTTTGCGCTTGCATAGATCGCCAGGACCAGTTCAACTGCCTTTTTTGCTTCGGGGGCGTCGACTGCAGGTGCACGGCCGTTATCGACGGCCTTTATTATGTCGAGAAGCTGACGGATGTGTCCCACGTCGCTTATTGCTTTAGGATCCGACACGCCTCCTCCGGTCACATTGCTTCCGGAGTATTTTTCCCTTATCCTTTCA
Source organism: Bacteroidales bacterium (assembly GCA_034004115.1). GTDB lineage: Bacteria > Bacteroidota > Bacteroidia > Bacteroidales > VadinHA17 > LD21. The sequence continues at coordinate 29,315 of JAVEXG010000007.1, forward strand.
TCATCCTCGGTCTCCTCATCAAATTTCCATGTGAGAAGTTTCTCTTCCTCTATCACAACCGAACCCTTTGTACCCAGCACTTCGATCCTCCTGTAGAATCCGGGATTGACGGCTGTTGAAGCCTCGATGACTCCGACGGCTCCGTTCTCGAATTTAAGGGTCGCCGAAGCAACGTCTTCCACTTCAATGCCCTCATGTCCAACCAGTCCGGAGAAGGCACACACAGCCGACACTTTTCCCATGAACCATCTCAGCAGATCGACCGAGTGTATGGCCTGGTTCATAACGGCTCCTCCTCCGCTGGCGTTAAGGTCGGACCTCCACTTAACCTCTTTGTAGTATTCAGGGGTCCTGAACCACTTGACATATGCATCGCCCATCACAAGCTTGCCGAAGCGTCCCTGCGTAATGGCTTTCTTGAGTTCCATGTTTACCCTGCTGAACCTCATAGGGAATATGCCCGACACCAGCACGTTGTGTTTTATGCCGGCATTTATTATCCTGTCGCAGCGCTCAATGCTTGTTTCAAGGGGTTTCTCGACGATGCAATGCTTCCCGGCCGTGATGGCTGCAAGGGCGGGTTCGAGATGCTTCCCTGACGGAGTGCAGATGCAGACTATGTCGATCCCGTCGTCATTACAGAGTTCCTCAACCGACTCAAAGGCCGTGCAGTTATATTTAGCGCTGAATGACTGCGTTTTTCCCGGATTGTGATCAAAGACACCAACCAGCTCTGTATCCATGAGGGTATCAATGGCCCTGGCGTGGACCTCGGCTATCGAACCTGCTCCTATAATTCCGAATCCATGCTTCATGCCTATCTCAGCGTTGGATAAAACGCATCCTCAATGTGTTTTTCTATAGTCAATGTCTGGCCTTTCGCAATAACTGTTATCACATCAAATCTCGCCGGCTTGCTTATATCAAACCACCTTATGTAAGTGTCGGCGGCCAGGACCAGCGATCTCTGCTTCTGATTTGTAACAGCCTCCTGCGGCGACTCCAGAAAATCTTCTGACCGTGTCTTCACCTCGACGAAAACAATAAATTTGTCTGTCTCGGCGATTATATCCACCTCCAGCTTCCCGGCATTCCAGTTTCTGTTCCTGATCTTGTAGCCTTTATTCTGCAGAAACGACAAAGCAAGGTCTTCCCCTTTCCTGCCGAGAGTTGACGACTCACTCATTTAGTTCTCTTTTATTTATACTAGAGAACGGGATTATATCTCGATTAGTTTGTGCCTGATTGCGAAAAGAATCAGACTGGCAGTGTTTTTGGAGCTTGTCTTGCCCAGAAGGTTGGCCCGGTGCTTGTCGACGGTGCGCTTGCTGATGAACAGGTTCTCAGCTATTTCCTGGTTCGAAAGTCCTTCGCAGATCTTCAGCAGGATCTCTTTCTCCCTCTTTGAAAGGTTGGCTGACTTGCTTTCGTTTTCACGGTGCTTTATCTTCTGAATGACGTGGTAGAGAAGCTCCTGCGAGAAGAAGCTGCCTCCCTTGTTCACAGTAAGTATGGCCTCCTTTACTTCCGATATGTCGGAATCCTTGAGTACAAAACCCTTGGCCCCGGCATCCACCATTTTGTAGTAATACTCCTCCTCGCCGTACATCGACAGGGCAATTATGTCGAGTTCGGGACATATCTTCAGGGCTTTCCTGGTAGCCTCGATCCCGTCCATCTCAGGCATGTTGATGTCCATCAGGGCAACATCAGCGCACGTTTCGCGGATCAGTTTAAGGAACTCCTCGCCGTTTGAGGCCTCACCGGTAACCTCAAATTCAGGAAAGGCATTAAGAAGGATCTTCAGTCCGTTCCGGAAAAGCTGGTGATCGTCCGTTATTATTATTCTGATCTTTTCCATACGAATCTTATTCAATCATTTTGATAAGGGCGCTGGTGCCTTTCCCCGGATTGCTTTCGAGGATGAAGACTCCATCAACCGACTTTACCCGTGTTTCAATGTTCGACAGGCCCATCCCTTTCTCATTATCCTCATTGCCGAGAGAGGCTGTATCAAACCCTCGCCCGTTGTCGGAGAACTGCAAGGTAATGAATTTTTCAAGCCTGTTCAGTTCGATCTCGATCTTTGATGCCCCTGAATGCCTTATTGAATTGTTGATCAGTTCGCAGGCAGCCCGGTACATAACCACTTCCTTTTCAGGATCGATCCTGCTGTTCTGCATGTTCGACTTGAAATCAATCTCAATGGCCCTTGTCTGGTTAATCTTGGCAATGAAGGCAGAGAGAGCGCTTGAGACACCGAAGTTCGACAGTATGTGAGGACTGAGGTTATTCGAGACATCCTTCAGGGTGTTGATGGCTTCGTTGATCAGGTGATTTGTATTGTTGAGGATAACGGTGTCGGTCGGATCCGTGATCCTGCCGCCCAGGGCCGACAGCGACATCTTCACAGTCGACATGAGGGGACCGAGCCCGTCGTGAAGATCCTTGGCAAACCGTTTTCTCTCATTCTCCTCGGTGTTTATTATTGCGCTGATCACCCTTTTCTCCGACTTCATCCTGTCGATGTCGGCACGTTTGATTGAATAGAATAATTCCCTTATCAGAACCACCCCGGTTATTATCATGAAGGAGATTATCACATCGAGCCAGTAGTCGATCATCTGCCACGTGTACGAGGGTGTACCCCTGAAAAACTCAAAGAGCTGGAAGATTTTTCTGAGAGCCATGAAAACGAATGCTATGGACAGCAGTATCCATGAAAGCCTGTATTTGGTGAGCTTCATGAACCGGAGCGCTATGGAGGCAGCTATGATCTGGAGGACTATTGAGATAATCAGGGCAATTAATCTTATCATGTCAGGCGCAATGTATTGCAAAAATAGAACGAATTTGCCAAATGACATAGAAGTTTTGTCGTGCAAGTCGTGCAGGTCTTGCAAGTCCTGCAAGTCAGGAAAGTCGTGCAAGTCTTCCCGACCTGCAAGACCTGCAAGACCTGCAAGACTTATTGCTGATAGCTGACATCTTAAATTTATTTTATTCTTTTCTCCCATATTTATTACCTTTGACGCCTCAAATTGCAGGATGAAGTTTCTATACAATACCGGAATCCTCTTGTTTGTCATCGCAGTGAGGCTGTTGTCACCCTTCAACTCTAAGGTGCGGCTAATGGTTCATGGCTGGAAAGGCTGGGAAGGAAAGCTGAAGGAAAAGACAGGTGCCGGCAGAAGGAATATCTGGGTGCACTGTGCTTCACTGGGAGAATTCGAGCAGGGACGACCGGTGATAGAGGAGCTTAGGAACCGGGAGCCGCAAAGCAGGATAATCCTTTCCTTCTTTTCATCCTCCGGCTATGAGATAAGGAAGAATTATCAGGGTGCTGATTATGTATGCTACCTCCCTCCCGACACACCCGGAAACGCTGAAAGATTTGTAAAAGCTATAAATCCTTCGGCAGTCATCTTTGTAAAATACGAGTTCTGGAATAACTACATTTCCGAGGTCAGCAGGAAGAACATACCTCTATATCTTGTATCCGGGATCTTCAGGCCCGGTCAGCATTTCTTCAAGTGGTACGGAGCTTTCTTCAGGAGGATACTGGTGAGCTTCACCCATATTTTCGTACAGGACCAGAAGTCGGAAAGCCTCTTAAGAAGCGCAGGGATAAGCAATGTAACGGTGGCCGGCGACACCAGGTTCGACAGGGTGATTCAGATCGCTTCATCTGCAAAGGATATAGAAGCGCTGGAGATGTTCAGGGGCAGCAGCCGGCTCGTTCTGGCAGGAAGCAGCTGGCCTCCCGATGAGGAAATTATTGCACGGTATATCCACGAACATCCGGGAACTGTAAAATGGGTTTTTGCGCCGCATGAGATTGATAAATCCAATATTGAGCGGCTCGAAAAACTCATTGGGAAGGGTGCAGTCAGGTACTCTGAGTTTACCGAAGCCCGGGCAGATGCGGAAGTCATGATTTTAGACAATATGGGAATGCTCTCATCGGCTTACAGGTATGCAGGCATCGCAGTGGTGGGAGGAGGATTCGGCAAGGGAATACACAACGTCCTCGAACCTGCCTGCTGGGGTATTCCGGTGATGTTCGGGCCCAATTACGGGAAATTCCGTGAAGCGGTCGATCTTATTGCCCTTGGAGGAGCCCGGTGCTTCAGCAGTTATGATGAATTTGAAGCGGCTTTTGAGTCCCTTACCGGCGATAATGAATTTTACAGGAAAGCAGCAGAATCTGCCGGCCGGTATGTCAGGGAAAATGCCGGAGCTACCAGTAAAATCATGGGTATAATTGCCGTGGAAGATATTAACAAACGATGATGAAAACTTGTTAACAACTAGTTAATTCAGATTAGGGAGGCATAGTCTAATGAAGTGTAAATTCAACAGCCCGTTATTAGTAAGGGTTATTTTTTTTTAATACCATGAAATCAGCATATTACAAATAAATTGAATTTCTTTTTTAACAATAAAACCTGACTCTTATGATAAAACTTTACAAACGTTTTTTTACAGTACTGTTGTTCCTGTCCATGGCAATGATTTCTTTCGGACAGGGTTCAACGACATCTTCCATGAGCGGTAAAATTACCGACACTCAGGGAGAGGTCCTGGCTGGTGCCACTGTGGTCGCAACACATGTGCCTTCGGGATCAATCTACGGCGCTACGGCAAACAGCCAGGGATTGTACTCAATCCAGGGTATGCGTCCCGGCGGCCCTTACAGGGTTGAAATTTCCTTCATTGGTTACTCGAAAGAGACTTTCACCGATATCAATCTTTCCCTCGGTGAGATCTTCGGGCTGAATGTCAATATGACCGAATCGAGTACTGAACTCAATGTTGTCACTGTCGTCGGCGCAAAGCCTTCGAAATTCAACACTTTAAAAACCGGCGCCACCACAAACATTTCGGCCGATCAGATGACTGTGATGCCTACCATCAACCGTAATATCAGCGATATTGCAAGGGTTTCTCCCTATACAAACGGAATGAGCTTTTCCGGAGGTGACGGACGTTCCACAAATTTCACAGTCGACGGTTCGAACTTCAACAACAACTTCGGACTCAGCAGCAGTCTGCCCGGCGGCGGCAACCCGATATCTCTCGATGCAATCGAGGAAGTCCAGGTAGTCATTGCACCCTTTGATGTTCGCCAGACCAACTTCATCGGCGGCGGTATCAATGCTATCACAAAGTCGGGAACCAACACATTTAAGGCTTCGGCCTATACCTATTATACCAATCAGAATATGAGGGGTAATAAAATAGGTGACCACGACTTTGGAGACCGTGCCAAGGAATCCAATACAACCTATGGTGTCACCGTTGGCGGTCCGATAATTAAAAACAAACTCTTCTTCTTCGGAAACCTTGAGTACGAGAAAACTCCTCAGCAGGTGATCCGCTGGCGTGCTTCACAGAATGGTGTCTCCGACCAGCAGACTATTTCGCGCGTTACCGAGTCTGATCTTCAGGCGGTTTCTGATTTCCTCAGAGATAATTACGGCTACGAGACGGGATCCTATTCAAGTTTCCCTGCCGATGAGTCAAACCTTAAGTACCTCGCCCGCATTGACTGGAACATCACCGATGCCCACAAACTGAGCGTGCGTTACAATCACACGAAAAATACCGCATGGAACCCGCCCAACGGAAACTCAACGGATGGAAGCTACCGCGACCGTTCCAAAGACCGCGTTGGTGAGTTTTCGATGTCGTATGCCAACTCCATGTATTCGATGGATAACATCGTTAATTCCGGATCGCTGGAGTTGAACAGCCGCTTTTCGAATACAATGTCAAACCAGTTGCTGGTTACCTACTCGGATATAAAGGATGTTCGCGGATCGACATCCGATCCGTTCCCTTTCATTGATATAATGAGCGGTGACATCGCTACCGGAGTTGATGCGCTGGCTCCCTACATTTCTGCAGGATATGAGTTGTTTACATGGAACAATGGCGTGAAGAATAAGATTATCACAGCCACCGACAATTTCACCTATTATCTTGATGCTCATAAACTGACTGCAGGTGTCAGCTTCGAATACCAGATGGCCGATAATAATTACATGCGTAACGGAACAGGATATTATCGCTATGCAAGCCTGAGCGATTTTCTGATCGGTGCAGCACCCGTTGACTTTTCACTGACTTACGGAACCAACGGGAACCTTGTACCCTCAAATGCGGTTAAATTCAACCAGATCGGTGCCTATATCCAGGATGAATGGAACCCTCTTCAGAATTTCAAGCTTACTGTTGGCTTGCGTGCTGATAATCTTTCGTTTATTGATGATATCATTACAAATAATGCAATCAAGGAACTCGACTTCGGCGGCAGGCATATTGATACCGGAGAATGGCCAAAATCAAGAATCAATCTGTCACCCCGCGTTGGCTTTACCTGGGATGTGAATTCAAATAAATCAATTGTGGTACGTGGCGGAACCGGTATATTCACCGGCCGTCTGCCCCTTGTATTCTTCACCAACATGCCTTCGAATGCCGGTATGAACCAGATTCTGATGAAACTTCAGACACGTTTCAATTCTTCAGGCGTTCCAACTTCAATCGATCCACGACTGGCCCTGCTTGAAGGCCCGATGATAACTGATGTGGATGAAATGATCAGCACGCTTGGTTTCCAGACAGTGGTGACTCCTGAGGATGGCAGTGTGCCAAGCTCAATCGCAGGCGTGGATCCTGATTTCAGGATGCCCCAGGTGTGGAAATCTTCACTGGCAGTCGACTACAAAGTGCCTGTTGAATTCCCGTTCTCAGTTACTGCCGAAGGGATGTTTACAAAGAACATAAATGCAGTGATGATCCAGAATTACGCTGTCATGGATCCCACAACCAGCTGGTCGAGATTTGCAGGACCTGACAAACGTTACATCTTCCCGGCTGAGTACCTGTACAGCGGAACTATCAAAGATGCTTCCGTTCTTTCAAACACAAATAAAGGCTATGGTTATACCCTGAACCTTACAGTCAATGCAGAACCGGTTAAGAATCTCGACCTGATGGCCGCCTATACAAAAACCGAGATGAAGGAACTGTCGGGTATGCCCGGCAGCAATGCCAACTCGGCATGGATAGGGGTTTATTCCGTTGACGGACCTAACAACCCGACCGTCCAGCGTTCACAGTATGTAATGCCCGACAAAGTGATCGGTTCATTGTCTTACCGCATTCCTTACCTGAACGACCATATGGCTTCTTCAATAAGCCTGTTCTACTCGGGATTCACTCCCTACGGCAACTCCTTTGTTTACAGCAACGACATGAACGGTGACGGTGTTACAACCGATCTGATCTACATACCGAAGCAAAAAGGGGAAGTGTCATTCCTTACTTCAGCCGACGAAAACGCATTTTTCAATTTCATCGAGCAGGATAAATACCTGAGCAAACACAAGGGAGAATATGCTGAAGCTTATGCTGCACGCGCGCCCTGGGTGAACAGGATAGATCTCCGCTTTGTACAGGATTTCTCAGTCAGAGCCGGCAGCACAAGGAATACCCTGCAATTGAGTATCGACGTTCTTAACGCTGCTAACCTCCTGAATTCAAAATGGGGTGTTTACAAAAACATGGCGGCCAGTAACTATGGCGCAATCCTGAAGTATGAAGGACGCGATGAATCAAATGTTCCTTCGTACTCAATGGTGAAGGTTGACGACGCTTACCCGACCCAAACCTACGACACCTACCTTAACATTGGTCAGACCTGGATGCTCCAGGTTGGCCTCCGGTATATTTTCAACTAAGCTCTTTCCGGTCATATAAAAAATTAAGGGCGCCTTATTTAGGCGCCCTTTTTTTCGGCTCAGGCTGGCTCAACACTTTGTATTCTTACAGCAATAGAATTAAATGCCTGAAAAACAGCACTATGGCCGTAAGTTAATAACTCCCCCTTCGAATGTTAATAAAGTTAAAATTTTAAGCTTGCATCGAGTTGGATGCTTGTCTATTTTAGCGATTACCCGCTACAAAAATCAACGGTCGTTTAATCGTAACATTATCAAAAGTTAACAGTTTTATTTTTTCAAGATGGGAGATTTATTTGTCCAGGAGTCAGTCATCGCATCTGCTAAAGCAGGTGATGAGCCAACAACAGAAAACAAAAAAAGAATGGAAATGAAGGATCCTGACAAACCGGCTGAGAAGAAATCTGAGAAGGTAACATACTCTCATGATGAAGCCGTCGAGGCCAGCATTGAGTATTTCAATGGTGATGAACTGGCGGCCAGGGTATGGGCGAATAAGTATGCCTTGAAGGATTCGTTCGGGAATCTCTATGAGAAGACACCCGACGACATGCACCGGAGATTGGCAAGGGAAATCCGCAGGGTCGAACTCAAATACAAAAACCCTCTTCCTGAAGAACTTATCTACAGCGTTCTCAAGGATTTCAAATACATAGTACCTCAGGGAGGGCCCATGACCGGCATCGGAAACGACTATCAGATAGCATCGCTGTCGAACTGCTTTGTGATTGGCAACGACGGCATCGCAGATTCTTACGGCGGGATCATGAAGATCGACCAGGAACAGGTTCAGCTTATGAAGCGCCGTGGAGGTGTCGGACACGACCTTTCCCATATCAGGCCAAAGGGCTCGCCCGTTTTGAACAGCGCCCTTACTTCAACCGGAGTTGTCCCATTCATGGAAAGATATTCCAACTCAACCCGCGAGGTGGCGCAGGACGGAAGGCGCGGAGCGCTTATGCTCTCAATATCAATCAAGCACCCCGACAGCGGCAGGTTCATCGATGCCAAAATGGAAAGCGGCAAGATAACAGGAGCAAACGTTTCGGTGAAGATGACAGATGAGTTCATGAGAGCCGTAGAAGATAAATCGATCTTCCGGCAGCAATACCCCATAGTATCAGATAATCCGAAATTTGTAAGGGATGTTGATGCCGTCCAGTTGTGGACCAAAATAATCCATAATGCATGGAAGTCGGCCGAACCCGGTATGCTTTTCTGGGACACAATAATAAGGGAAAGCGTACCCGATTGCTATGCCGACCTGGGATTCAAAACAGTATCAACAAACCCGTGCGGCGAAATACCCCTCTGCCCCTACGACAGCTGCCGTCTGCTGGCAATCAATCTGTTCAGCTATGTGATGGATCCATTCACCGACAAGGCAACCTTTAATTTTGAACTTTATAAGGAACATGTTGGACTCGCTCAGAGGATGATGGATGACATAATTGACCTTGAATTTGAGAAGATAGATGCAATCCTGGCCAAGATCGATGCTGATCCTGAACTGGAGGAGCTGAAAAGGGTTGAAAAGAACCTCTGGCTGAACATAAGGAAGAAGGCGGAACAGGGACGAAGAACCGGTATCGGCATTACAGCCGAAGGTGATATGCTCGCAGCACTCGGTCTCAGGTATGGCAGTGATGAGGCAATTAATTTCTCGGTCGATGTGCACAAGACTCTTGCTCTCGAAGCATACAAATCATCAACCTACCTCGCAAGGGAGAGAGGTCCCTTCACAATTTATGACGCTAAAAGGGAAATGAACAATCCCTTCATCCTCAGAATGAAAGAGGCCGATCCGGTGATGTATAACAATATGGTAAAATACGGGCGCCGTAACATAGCCCTTCTCACGATAGCACCCACGGGCACAACCAGCCTCATGACCCAGACTACCTCGGGAATAGAACCCATCTTCTCGGTGTTCTACAAGCGCCGCAGAAAAGTGAATCCGAACGATAAAGACGTCAAAATTTCATTTAAGGATGAGGTAGGCGATTCATGGGAAGAGTTTATTGTTTTCCACCACAAGTTTGTCGACTGGCTGAAACTGAACGGCTACGATCCCGACAATGTGACCCGCATGGGAGATGAGGAAATCAATGCAATCATAGCTAAATCACCATATTACAAGGCCACTGCGAATGATGTCGACTGGGTGGCAAAGGTTCGCATGCAGGGCGCTATCCAGAAATGGGTCGACCATTCAATAAGCGTCACGATCAACCTTCCGTCGGATGCAAAGGAAGAACTGGTGAGTGAATTGTATCTGACAGCCTGGAAATCGGGATGCAAAGGCGCTACAGTTTATCGTGACGGTTCCCGCGACGGGGTTCTGATCGCCGGTAAGAGCGATGCCAGGGCTGAAAGACCAAAACGCCCCAGAGTCCTCGATTGCGATGTAATCCGCTTCAACTTCAACGAGGAAAAATGGGTGGCATTCGTGGGTCTCAAGGACGGCAGACCTTATGAGATATTCACCGGTCTGGCTGATGATGAGGTCTTCCCGATTCCGAAAACCATCGTAAAGGGAAAGATCATCAAGGTTAAGCTGGATGACGGCAAAACAAGATATGACTTCCAGTACACAGATAGATACGGATACAAAAAGATCTTTGAGGGACTGTCCCACATGTTCAAGCCGGAATACTGGAACTATGCCAAGCTCATATCGGGAGTGCTCCGCCACGAGATGCCCATCCAGGATGTCGTGAACCTGGTTCAGTCGCTGAAACTCGACAGCGAATCTATAAACAACTGGAAGAACGGCGTGGAACGGGCACTCAAGAAATATATTCCGAACGGCACAAGAGCCAAGGGAAAATGCGGTGAATGCGGCTCCGATAATCTCGTGTACGAGGAAGGATGCCTGATCTGCAAAGACTGCGGGTCATCCAAATGCGGTTGATTATTTGATACCCCCTGCCCCCTGAAGGCCTTGTTACCCCCCAACCCCCCTAAAGGGGGGCTTAAAAAGCTAATAATTAGCGATATAGTAGTTTTGGAATTATCTACACTTAGATAGGTTACTGTTATCGGATTAAACGCTAATACGGGCCTGGTAATCTAATTTGATAATCTGTATAAATAGTTGTAATACAGCGTTCTAAAGCCCCCCTTTAGGGGGGTTGGGGGGTGGAATAAGCTGGGAAGACATGCAATCTTCTTTAGAAAAAGATGCGTATAAAGGGCAGGCCCCCAAAAAGGGGGGGTGAAGGCAATAGTTATTTAATCACCTTAAGTTCTCTTCCGATCTTCTCAAAAGCTGCTATGGCTTTGTCGAGATGCTCCTGTTCATGGGCCGCCGACAGCTGAACCCTTATCCTGGCCTGGCCTTTGGGAACCACGGGGTAGTAGAAGCCTGTGACATAGATGCCTTCATTGAGCAGCCTGACAGCCATCTCCTGCGACAGCTTGGCGTCGTAAAGCATGACGGCACAGATGGCCGACTGGGTGGGCTTGATATCGAAACCAGCCGCCATCATCTTCTCCATGAAATACTTAGTGTTGTAATGCAGTTTATCCTGCAGTTCATTTGTCTCAGTCATCATTTCAATCATCCTGATGCCGGCAGCAGCAACGAGTGGCGGGATGGAATTGCTGAACAGGTAGGGCCTCGAGCGCTGACGAAGCATCTCGATGATCTCCTTCTTCCCTGTGGTGAATCCGCCGATGGCTCCGCCGAAGGCTTTGCCCAGTGTGCCGGTTATTATCTCAATCTTTCCCTTCAGGTTGTAAAGCTCCGTGACGCCTCGTCCGGTTTCACCCACAACTCCTGCCGAGTGTGATTCATCGACCATTATCATTGCATTGTACCTGCCAGCAAGCTCATGGATCCTGTCGAGCGGCGCCACGTTGCCGTCCATTGAAAAGACGCCGTCAGTGACAATCAGCCTGAAGCGCTGAGCCTGAGCCTCCTTCAGCTTCTCTTCCAGGTCGCTCATGTCGGCATTGGCATACCTGTAGCGCTGCGCCTTACAGAGACGGACTCCGTCGATGATGGAGGCATGGTTCAGGGAATCCGAAATAATAGCATCGTCTTCGGTGAGCAGGGGTTCAAACACTCCTCCGTTTGCATCGAAGCAGGCCGCATACAAAATAGTGTCTTCCATCCCGAAAAATTCAGCAAGCTTCTGTTCCAGCTCCTTGTGAAGGTCGCCCGTACCGCAGATGAATCGCACCGACGACATGCCGTAACCATGGGTGTCGAGGGCTTTTTTTGCGGCTTCAACAAGTTTGGTGTTAGCTGACAAACCCAGATAGTTGTTTGCACAGAAATTGAGCACCTTCTGTCCGGTGTCGAGGGTTATCTCGGCTCCCTGAGGCGATACGATTACTCTTTCATTTTTGTAAAGACCGGCTTCCCTTATTTCAGAGAGAACCTTAACTAGATGTTCCTGATAATCCTGATACATGATATTGTTAATGTTACTTGTTGCTGGTTTCTTGTTGCTGGTTCCTGGTTCCTCGTTCCTGGTTCCTGGTTCCTCGTTTCTTGCCTTTACGCCTTTACGCCTTAAAGCCCTAAAGCCCTAAAGCCCCAAGCCTCATGCCTCATGCCTCACTCCTCACTCCTCACGCCTTGGGGGTCTATTCCCAGTTAAGTATCACCTTGCCGCATTCGGTGCTTTCCATCACATCGAAGCCCTTCTGAAAGTCGTCAATGCTGAACCTGTGGGTGATAACCGGGTTGAGGTCGATTCCTCCTATTATCATCTGTTCCATTTTGTACCATGTTTCCCACATTTCCCTTCCGTAAATTCCCTTAAGGGTGATTGCCTTAAAAATGATGTCGCTCCATGGCACCTCAAAATTCGAAGGCAGGATGCCAAGCAGCGAGATGCTCGAACCGTTGTACATGCTTTCTATCATCTCGATGAAGGCTTTGGGCGATCCCGACATTTCAAGGCCTACATCGAAGCCCCGCATACCGAGTTTCCTGACTGCATCGGCTATCTTTTCGCCTTTCATGGGATTGACTGTCAGAGTGGCTCCCATGTTTTTGGCTATGGCGAGACGGTAATCGCTCAGGTCGCTCGCCACAATGAATCTGGCCCCGGCATACTTTGCAATGGCTATTGCCATGCTTCCGATAAGTCCGGCTCCCGTGACAAGTACATCCTCCCCGAGAAGGGGGAAGGATAGCGCCGTGTGGGTTGCATTTCCAAAGGGATCCATTATCGCTGCCCAGTCGTCGGGGATCCTTGGATCGAGCGGGACGACATTCAGCGAAGGAAGCTTCAGGTATTCGGCAAAGGCGCCATCGATGTTGACGCCGATGCCAATCGTGTTTTCACAGACATGTTCCTTACCCCGTCGGCAATTCCTGCAGTGGCCGCATGCAAGATGTCCCTCGCCGGTCACCCTGTCGCCGGGTTTCAGATTCTTGACACCTGCACCAGTCTTCTCTATATAGCCCATGTACTCGTGTCCGATCACCATCGGCACCTTTATCGTCTTCTGAGCCCAGGGATCCCATTTATAGATGTGGAGGTCGGTTCCGCAGATTGCAGTCTTCTTTATTTTAATTATCACATCGTTAAGGCCAGGATCGGGAACAGGAACCTCCTCCATCCAGATCCCCTTCTCAGCCTTCGCCTTTACAAGAGCTTTCATCATATTCATGAATGCCGGTTTTAGACTACTAAATTAATATAATTCCTTTCAGCCTGTGCATGATTATTGTCACCCGACAAGACGGACTTACTCAATTAGCTGATCAGGAAGGAACGATAATTGCATGTTTTATCTATCTTTGATACTAATGAGAGAATCAGGTTGCTGGTTGCTGGCAAATTTCGTTAATTAACACTTTGATATTATCATGCCGCAGGTTAGAGTAAGATTTGCGCCAAGTCCGACAGGACCGCTGCATATCGGAGGGGTGAGGACCGCTCTTTATAATTTTCTTTTCGCCAGGAAGAACAACGGAAAGTTCCTTCTGAGGATTGAAGACACCGATCAGACAAGATATGTTGGGGGCGCCGAGGATTATATTATGGAGTCGCTGAGATGGTGCGGAATTGTTGTTGACGAGGGTATAAGGGAAGGCGGCGAGTGCGGACCCTACAGGCAAAGCAACAGAAAAGATATTTACAGGAAATATGCCGATACGCTTGTAGATAAAGGCTATGCCTACTATGCATTCGACACTCCCGAAGAGCTGGAAACGCTCAGGGTTGAAGATGAGAAGCATGGTAACACATTCATTTACAATGCTGCAGTCCGTGGTAAGCTGACCAACTCGCTGTCGCTCGGTGCAGTGGATTGGAATGCAAGGCTCGACAGGGGAGAACCTTATGTTATCCGCTTTAAGATGCCGGTGGACGAAGAGGTCGAATTTGATGATCTCATCAGGGGGCATATCGTTGTCAACACTTCGACCCTCGACGATAAGGTGCTGTTTAAATCGGACGGCATGCCTACATATCATCTTGCTCATCTTGTCGATGACCACCTGATGATGATAAGTCATGTGATAAGGGGTGAGGAATGGCTTCCGTCGCTCCCGCTTCATGTCCTGCTCTACAGGGCTTTCGGCTGGGAAGCACCGCTGTTTGCCCATCTTCCGCTTCTTCTGAAACCCGATGGCAAGGGAAAGCTCAGCAAACGCGACGGCGACCGGATGGGATTCCCGGTGTTCCCGCTCTTCTGGCCATACGGCGAAACGGCAAAGGGATACCGCGAAGAGGGATATTATCCGGAAGCTTTTGTGAACATGATAGCGCTTCTCGGATGGAATCCCGGAACTGAACAGGAGATCTTCTCAATGAATGAGCTGATTGAAGCATTTTCGCTTGAGCGGGTGGGGAAATCCGGATCGAGGTTTGATCCCGAAAAGGCCAAATGGTTCAATCATCAGTATCTTCAGAAACGATCAAACAACCTGCTTGCAATGGAATTCAGGGAGTTCCTCAGGGAAAAGGGATTCCACATCGATTTGTTCCGTCTTGAAATTCTTGTCGGGCTGGTGAAGGAGAGGGTGAGTTTCGTAAAGGATTTCTGGGCCCAGACGGACTTCTTCTTCAAAGCCCCTGAAGAGTACGACCAGGAGGTTGTAAGAAAAAGATGGCAGGAAAACACAGGCGCCATTCTGGAAGAACTTAAGGGAGTGCTTCAGGAACTGGAGGATTTTTCACCGCAATCGACCGAGCAGGCTGTAAAGTCGTGGATTGAGAGCCGCGGCTACAATATGGGTACAGTGATGAATCCGTTCAGACTGGTGATCGTCGGAGCCCTGCGCGGACCACATATGTTCGATATAATCAGCTGGATCGGGAAGGCTGAGACCATCGCCCGGATCGAAAAGGGATTGTCAATAATCGGAAAGAAATAAATGAATTCTCCCCGGCCAGGCGATTACATCGATATCCACACTCACGATTCCAGACCCGTTCCCGGTATCTTTGCCGTGGAAAACATCATGGCTCATGAGAACCGCGATCCTGAAGCGATCAGCGCCCCGGTCTTTACGGCAGGCATCCATCCCTGGTACCTTGATGGAAACAACAGCAGAGCGCTCCTTGCCTTCATCAGGGGAATTGCATCCAGTCCAAATCTGATTGCTTTCGGAGAGGCCGGATTTGACAAGCTGAGAGGTCCGTCACACGAAATCCAGCTTGCAGTTTTCGCTGAACAGGTTAAGATTGCCGGAGAATTCGGGAAGCCCCTTGTGATCCATTGTGTTAAAGCATGGAATGAACTTCAGGAAGCCCACCGCGACCTGAAACCCGGAACCCCCTGGCTCGTCCATGGATTCAGGGGAAAGAAGGACCTGGCCCTGCAGCTTATCAAACGCGATATGTATATCTCTTTCTGGTTCGACTTTGTTATCAGACCGGAATCGTCCGGACTTCTCAGGTCATTGCCGCCCGAGAGGATATTCCTCGAGACCGACGGAGCCGATGCCGATATAAGGGATATATATGCAAAGGTTTCCGCCGACCTCGGGCTGAGCGTCGATAGGCTTAAAGAACAGATTTCGGCCAATTATCATAGACTTTTTATGAAAAAACGAACGTTATAACATTGTTATAACGCCGTTATAACAATGTTATAACATGATATTCTGAACTCATGATCAGCTGGTTATCACGGACTGAGATGCTTATTGGACCTGAGGGAATTCTCAGGATGAATTCGTCGGATGTGCTGGTTGTCGGGCTTGGCGGTGTCGGATCGTGGGCTGCCGAGATGATATGCAGGGCAGGGGTGGGGAAGATGACGATCGTCGACGGCGACACTGTTCATGCCACCAACAGGAACAGACAGCTCCTGGCCCTGAACAGCACCGAGGGAAAACCAAAGGCCGAAGTGATGGCCGAAAGGCTGAGGGATATCAATCCTGACCTCGATCTCACTGTAATAAATGAGTACATCAGGGATGAGAAGATGATCGAGGTCCTTGACAGGGGTTTCAGCTATGTGGTTGATGCGATCGACACTCTTTCCCCCAAGCTGTTCCTCCTCTGTCATTCGGTGGAGAAAAAAATTCCCGTTGTAAGCTCGATGGGTTCGGGCGGGAAATTTGATCCTCTGAATATTTCTATAAGCGATATTTCGGAGACTAACAGTTGTCCCCTGGCCAGGATACTCCGGAAACGGCTTCACAGGCTGGGAGTTCGCGATGGCATAACGGCGGTTTATTCCCCCGAGCCTGTCGACAAGAGCAGGGTCGAACGGGTGGAAGGAGAAAGAAACAAGGCGTCGGTTGTAGGCACTATGCCGTATATGTCTGCCGCATTCGGGATAGCCTGCGCATCGGTTGTGATACGCGATCTGGCAGGGATACCGAAATGGCAGACTTAGTTAACCGGTGGATTTTCTTTTCCTGAGTTTGAACTCCGTTTAAAAAAGTAGTAGGCAGGAATCCCCACCAGGACTGTCAGGATGGCGATAGACGACTCCAGTGGACTTTCCATGAAGGAAAGCGACAGTATCATTAACCCGGCTGTAATATAGATAATCTGAGGGATCGGGAAGCCTTTCACTTTCAGGGCTTCGGGGTGAGTTTTCCTCAGTTTCCAGATTCCAATGACAGAGAGAACAGGGAAGATGCCCAGCGCGAAACCCATATAGGTAAGTACCTGTTCGAATGTCCCCGAAAGGACCAGTACAACTGCAATAAGCGCCTGCATTAGTATTGAATTCGAAGGTACCTGGAACCTCTTGTGGATTTTGGCGGCCGACTTGAAGAAGAGCCCGTCCTTTGCCATTGAGTAGTAAACCCTCGGACCTATGATTATGAAAGCACTGAGTGACGAGAAAAGTGCAAATGCAATCAGTATCGAGAACAGGATTTCGGCCGATTTCCCGAAAAGGTTGCCCATGGCAAGGCCGCCGACTGAGATTACTCCTTTCATCGATTCTGGATTTATACCGTAAACATAAAGGATGTTTATTCCGATATATAGAACAATTACGATCAGTGTTCCGTAAATGAGTGATCCGGGGAGGTTCCGTTTGGGATTCTTTATCTCGGCTCCCAGGTAGGTGGATGCGTTCCATCCGCTGTAGGCGAACATGATCCACATCAGCGAAAGCCCTACAGTCTTCCAGCCAGCGAGTCCCGATCCCACTGTTCTTGCACTATGGAAATTCGAGAAGTCTCCCCTTCCGGAAGAAAAACCTCCGACGAGCAATATCACAATAAGAAGGATTTTAAGTATTGTAAGCGCATTCTGGATGCGTGCGCCGTATTTAATTCCCCTGTAATGGATAAAGGTGAAGATGAGGATCACTGAAACTGCAAGTGTTTTCTTGGTCACTTCCAGTCCCATGATGCCGTTGGCATTCAGCCAGTCGCCGAGTCCGGGAATCGCTCTTGTGAAATATTCGCTGAATCCGAGGGCTGAGGCTGCTATCGGAGCAGAGAAACCAACAATGAATGAGACCCATCCGCTCAGGAATCCGTAGATCGGGCTATAGAGCCTGGAAAGGAACAGGTATTCACCTCCGGCTCCCGGCATGGCCGCTCCAAGCTCACCGTACGACAGCGCCCCGCAAAGGGCAATGATGCCTCCAACTGCCCACAGGATGACCATAAGCAGCGGATTATGAAGCTCAGCCATCAGGAGCCCGGATGTTGTGAATATCCCGGCGCCTATCATATTGGCAACAACTATATTGGTTGCAGGGAAAAGCCCCAGCTTTCTCTCCAGTTTGTCTTCCGCCATGTTTGCTAGATTATTGTTTTGACCTTTTGTAGCTGATTGCCATTCCTCCGCCCGAGTTGTTCAGTGTTGTTTCATAATTGTCGAGGCTTCTGACGTATTCGAGATAGATGGCAGGTCCTCCATAGCCGCGGTTGCCGCCCCGGCCTCTTTCTGTAATATTGTGGGTTACAAAGCATCCGCCGACTGTCAGTTTGGGGTTAAGCTCTATGAAATAATTCTTGTACCAGTCCTTGTCGGCGTCGCTGAACACAAAATCAAAGGGTCCCTTAAGTTCCCTGGCAAGTTTGTGAGCATCGGCAAGTCGTGCATCAATATAATCCGACAGCCCCACCTCCCTGAAATTCTCAAGAGCGGCCTTGTGCCTCTCCTCATTGATCTCTATTGTGATCAGCTTCCCTCCGGTCTTGCTCAGCGCCCATGCGATCCAGATGGCTGAATGACCGGTGGATGTACCGAATTCGATGGCCGACTTGTAGTTCCCCTTTATGATGAGATCATACAGCAGCTGCCCGTCGGAAGCCGGGATATTCATGTCGAACCAGTAATGCGAATGCTCGGTGAGGAATTTTCTTACCTTCTTATCAAGATCATCACCCGCAGGGCCTGTCTGAGCCCATGCGTTGTTGATGGCAATAACTGAAACAAAAATGGTCAGAATTGCCAGTTTACTTATCAGATTAAACTTCATAGCGCCAAATTTAGTGACAATCCGGATTAGGTCCGCCCGTTGTCCCTATGATTGTTCCGGGAAATATATCACTTTCATTTTACAATTCAATTAAAAATCTTTTTATAACTTTCCCGGACCATTAATCAGTTGTATAGTCCCATCCTTTGTGTTTCATAGAATGAAAGAAGAGCCGGGAAACAGTTATTCGGGCATAGTCATTTTTTTTCTGGCACTGCTAAATGTGGTTATTCACCTCTGTGTATCAGATAATCTTGAATATCACCGGGATGAACTGCTTTATTTCTCACTTGGGCTTCACCCTGCTGCCGGATATGCCACCGTTCCTCCAATGATTGGCTGGATAGCCGGTATCATGCAGGCAATATTCGGGACTTCGGTGTTTGCAGTGAGGCTTTTTCCGGCGGTCATGAGTGGTGTTATGGTATACCTGGTCGCCGCCATCGCAAGGGAATTGGGAGGTTCGGGCTATGCAAGAGTGCTTGCGGCTACGGGTTTTGTGGTTTCCATAATAGGTTTGCGCTCTTTCCTCTTTTTTATGCCGGTGCATATCGACATCTTCTTCTGGACGCTTATCTTCTACCTGGTAATCAGGTATGTCAACTCATCCTCAGACAAGTATCTGCTGCTTATCGGGATAACCACAGGTGCCGGACTGCTCAATAAATATCTTTTGGGACTGCTTATCCTGATACTTTTGATTATAGTTCCCTTAACAATGTACAGAACCATATTTACCCGCAGGAAGTTCTGGATCGGCATGCTGGCCGGGTTTATAGTTTTTCTGCCAAACCTGATCTGGCAATTGGTGAATGGCCTTCCTGTGCTGAATCACCTTTCAGAACTTGAACGGACTCAGCTTGTAAATGTCGACAGGACGGCTTTCCTTATCGAGCAGCTGATTATACCCGGAATGGCCTCAGTATTGACTATTGCAGGGATCATCCATCTTTTTACAAGCAGGAAGGCCTGGCAGTACAGGTTTCTGGGAATCACCGCGCTGGCTGTGATACTTTCACTGATGATGATGCGGGGCAAGAATTATTACACTATGGGAGTGTTCCCCTTTCTTATGGCCGCCGGGGCGGTATCGTGGGAGATGACACTGAAAAAGACATGGCCAAGACTTACCCTGATACTGCTCCTTGTACTTTTAACCATCCCTTCCCTCCCGATCGGGATTCCCCTGTATGGACCGGAAAAACTTGTCAGCTATTTCGATGGCCTGAAAAGGGATTATAAGATGGACTTTATATGCAGGTTCGAGGATGGATCAATACATTCTCTTCCGCAGGATTACGCCGACATGCTTGGCTGGGAGGAACTGACCGGAATAGCCGCTGAAGCATGGAATATGATTGATGATAAGAACTCGGCTTTCATCTTCTGCGAAAACTATGGATATGCCGGTGCCGTGACTATCATCGGCAAGAAATACGGGCTACCCGAGGCAGTCAGTTTCAATGAGAGCTTCAGGTACTGGATACCCCTGGTTTTTGATCCCGACATTACCTCAGCAGTTTATATTAACGGTGAAGTGGGTGAAGATATAGGTCAGATCTTCGGAAAGGTTACAAGAGTCGGGAGCATATCCAATCCTCTTTCGAGGGAATTTGGTACTTCAGTATGGCTCCTTGAGGAACCCCTGGGAAGCTTTAATAGTTTCTGGCTCGACAGTGTGAAACAATTTTTTTAGTTTTTTGTTTATGTAGTACAGCACAGGATATAAATTTTCAGTGATATATTTGACAACTTAAATTACGGACTCAATATTAAATGTAATAATATGAATTTCTCAGATTTTATTAAGGATAACGGCAAGCGGATAAGCAAGGAACATTACCTTCACCTGATTCAGGTATCAAGGGTTGATGGAAAAATTAAACCCGAAGAGCTTGAACTGCTTCACAAAGGGGGAAGGAAATTTGGTCTCACCGATCCGGAGATCGACAAGCTGATCGAGAGTGAAGCAAGTCAGTACGATCCTCCGTATCCTGTCCAGGAGAAGTTCGACCATCTCTATAATGTTGCAGAAATGATCCTTGCAGATGATTCCGTGTCCGAAGGTGAAAGAAAACTGCTGAAACGCTTTGCCATCGAAGCCGGATTCAGCGACAAGACCATCGCAAAACTGATCGAACTCCTTCTAACCGGCATTAAAAAGGGTGAAGATGAGGAGACGCTGTTCAAGAGGTTCAGGACGGAGATCTTGTTTCAGGATTAACCCTCACGCCTCAAGCCTCAAGCCTCATCCCTCAGTCTTCTATCTCAGAATGATACTCCTGGAGCGACTTCACCTTATACTCCCCGTTTTGCCTTGCCCTGATGCCTTCCGTTGCCGAAAAGGCGGCTGAGGTTGTGGTGATATATGGCACCTTGTACCTGATGGCGTTCTTCCTGATATAGGAATCGTCATACTCGCTGAGACGCCCGGCAGGGGTGTTGATTACAAGATCAATTTCCTTGTTCTTTATGGCATCCACAATGTTAGGTCTGCCCTGATGCACTTTCAGTATAAGTTCGGCTGGAATTCCGTTATCGATAAGGAACTGCCTTGTTCCTCCGGTTGAAATGATTGTGAATCCCATGTCCCTGAAATTCCTTGCTGCCGGAAGTATCCTGTTTTTGTCGCGGTCGGCAATAGTTATCAATACTGTGCCCTTTATCGGCAGCGGTGACATTGTTGCCTCCTGCGATTTGAAAAATGCCATGCCGTACGAATCTGCAATCCCAAGAACCTCGCCCGTCGATCGCATTTCAGGACCGAGGAGCGGATCAATCGCCGGGAACATGTTGAACGGGAAGACTGCTTCCTTGACGCCGTAGTGCTTTATGTTCCGTTTTTTCAGACCGAATTCCGAAAGCTTCTGTCCGAGCATTATCTGGGTGGCAATCCGGGGCATCGAGATATTGCAGACCTTCGACACCAGCGGAACGGTGCGTGAAGCCCTGGGATTGGCCTCCAGAATGTACACCGTATCTTCATAGATTGCATACTGGATATTCATCAGGCCGACCACCTTAAGCTCCATTGCAATTTTGCGGGTATAATCGTAAATTGTCTTCTTATGTTCCTTGGAAATTACAACCGGAGGGATCACACAGGCAGAGTCGCCCGAGTGGATACCTGCATACTCGATATGCTGCATGACGGCCGGTACAAAGGCATCGGTTCCGTCCGAGATGGCGTCAGCCTCCGATTCAATGGCATCTTCAAGGAATTTGTCGAGAAGCAGCGGACGATCGGGTGAGACGCCAATGGCTGTTGCTACATATTCAGTAAGCATTTTCTCGTCGAGGATGATTTTCATCGCTCTTCCCCCAAGTACGTACGAAGGACGAATCATCAGCGGGTAACCTATCCTTTCGGCTATGCTGAGGGCTTCGTCCATGTTGCTTGCCATTCCCGATTCGGGCTGCGGAATGCCAAGCTTGTTTATTACATGCCTGAACCGGTCGCGGTCCTCGGCAAGATCGATTGTGTCGGGGGTGGTTCCGAGTATCTTCACTCCGGCTTCCGCCAGTTCCCTGGCAAGATTCAGCGGTGTCTGGCCTCCGAACTGGACTATCACTCCCTCAGGCTTCTCCTTTTCGTAAATACTGAGGACATCCTCTGCAGTAAGAGGTTCAAAATAAAGCCTGTCCGACGTGTCGTAATCGGTCGAAACCGTTTCGGGGTTGCAGTTGACCATTATCGATTCATAACCTCCGTCGCGGATGGCGAAGGCGGCATGCACGCAGCAATAGTCGAATTCGATGCCCTGTCCGATCCGGTTAGGACCGCCTCCCAGTACCATTATCTTCTTCCTGTTGCTCACAGGCACGGTGTCCGGAGCATTGTATGTCGAGAAGTAATAGGAGGCATCACGCACCCCGCTTACGGGAACAGGTTCCCATGCTTCCGTCAGCCCGAGCGATATTCGTTTTGCCCTTATAACCTTTTCGTGGATCCCAAGCAGTCCGGAGAGGTATCTGTCGGCAAAACCGTTTTTCTTCGCCGTGATCAGCAGGTCGTTGGGAAGCATCATGCCCTTGTAGCCCAGTATCTTCTCCTCCATGGTCACCAGCTCCTTCATCTGTTCGATGAACCACTTCTTTATCCTGGTCTTTTTGAATAGTTCTTTTGTGTCAGCGCCTTTCCGCAGCGCCTCGTACATTATGAACTGGCGCTCGCTCGAGGGATGATTGAGCATATTCATCAGTTCCTCAAGCGTCTTTTTATTGAAATCCTTTGCGAATCCGAGCCCGTAACGTCCTATCTCGAGCGACCTTATCCCCTTCTGAAGCGCCTCCTTGTAGTTCTTTCCGATGCTCATCACCTCGCCAACGGCAAGCATCTGGGTTCCGAGCTTGTCTTCAAGACCTTCGAATTTCTCGAAAGCCCATCGCGGGAACTTGACAACAACATAATCGCCCGAGGGTGTGTAAAGGTCGAGGGTGCCGTCGCGCCAGTATGGTATTTCGTCAAGGGTGAGGCCGCCTGCAAGCAGCGAGGAGATATAGGCTATCGGGAAACCGGTGGCCTTTGATGCAAGGGCCGACGACCGGGATGTCCTCGGATTGATCTCTATCACCACAACCCTGTCGGTTACGGGATCATGTGCAAACTGAACATTGGTACCGCCTATGACCTCTATGGCTTCAACAATGTCGTAAGAGTACTTCTGAAGCCTGTTCTGAAGTTCCTTGCTTA
The DNA here is from genome assembly GCA_034004115.1 of Bacteroidales bacterium. Lineage (GTDB taxonomy): Bacteria > Bacteroidota > Bacteroidia > Bacteroidales > VadinHA17 > LD21. The sequence goes on from JAVEXG010000007.1 coordinate 52,625, forward strand.
TTGTGAGCATCGGTGCTGTGCAGAATGAGTCGCCGGTGTGAACGCCCATCGGATCGACATTCTCAATGAAGCAAACCGTTATCATGTGGTTCTTTGCATCCCTTACAACCTCCAGTTCGAGTTCCTCCCATCCCAGAACAGATTCCTCAATAAGGACCTGGTTCACTATGCTTGCAGCAAGCCCCCTGCTTGCTATCGTTCGAAGCTCTTCGACGTTGTATACTAGTCCGCCGCCTGTTCCTCCCATTGTATAGGCAGGACGGACAACAACCGGATATCCGAGCGAGGCAGCCACTTTCTCGGCATCCTCAACGGTGTTGACAGCCTGGCTCTGAGGCATTTCAATACCCAGCCGGTTCATGGTTTCCTTGAAGGCAACCCTGTCTTCGCCTCTCTCGATGGCATCGATGTTGACACCGATAACCTTTACATTGTATTCCTTCAGAACACCTTTTTTTGCAAGAAGCGATGAAAGGTTCAGCCCGGTCTGACCGCCAAGATTCGGCAGGAGGGCATCGGGTCGCTCTTTCTTGATTATCTCAGTGAGGGCATATTCGTTGAGCGGCTCCACATAGGTGGCATCGGCTATCCCCGGATCGGTCATTATGGTTGCCGGATTCGAGTTGACAAGTACTATTTTGTATCCCAGCGAGCGGAGCGCTTTGCAGGCCTGGGTTCCGGAATAGTCAAACTCACAGGCCTGTCCAATAATTATCGGTCCCGAACCTATAATAAGCACCTTGCTTATATCTTCACGTTTTGGCATGATGGTCTTTATTTTACGGCGGCAATTTAGAAAATCAAATTGACACGACATAAACCCGGCCCGGTATCAATCCAAATGATTTATGAACAAAATGGAAATGATACTGTTATCATCACTGATATGGCTGATGCCGCTGAAAATAAGTCCGGACCCCGGGTTGTTAATAACTTGCCAGGGTTTCTTAATGTTTATCAGAAGAAAAGTTCTAAATTTCAGATAGATACTTTTCCGGAATTATTCCCGCGGCTGGAGCTGTTTGTTTAACCAAAACGGGAAATATTGAAGAGATATCATAAAATTCAGAACCCTTTGAAAGCTACATCTGACGGTGTCCTTCAGGACATTTTCAAAGGAAACGCGTTTTCCGGTCAAGCCGCCCCCGTGGGCTCCGGAAAGAAAGCCCTCCGGACGGATACGGGGTACAGGAGATTTTTGTTCGTTGCAGCATTTTCCCTTCTCTGCACCGGCCTTTTTGCCCCCGGAAACCATACTGTGTCAATCGCCGCCTCACAATCCATCAATCCTTACCTGAGCCTGCTGATGGCAACTGCAATGGTCGAGACACTGGGGAATCCCCTGGCATATAACGAAGAGGAAGATGCTGTGGGATTACTTCAGATAAGGCAGGTCAGGATAGACGATTACAACAGACGGACAGGAAGCCGCCTTACCCTCGACCAGATGTACGATGTGGACCTGTCAGTCAAGGTTTTCCTGTACTACGCCTCACTGGAAAACCCCAATAACCTCGAGAAAATATCGAAGGCATGGAACGGCTCGGGACCCATGACCGAACTATACTGGGAAAGGATAAAAGAATACCTGTAAATCCTGTTTGAACAGGATTTTTTGCTTAAATTGGGGCAAACCATAATCCAAAGCCATCAAATGAACACATCGAGGAGATCATTCATTAAATCGGGCGCAGCATTGATCGCCGCCGCCGCAGTAATGCCCGGAAAGGTGCTTGCAGCCAAAAAAAGAAAAAAGGGAATAATCGGGGTCCAGCTTTACAGCATCCGCAACGAAATGGGGAAAGATCCCCTCGGATCGCTCAAAAAAGTTGCGGCTATGGGCTATGAATATGTCGAACATGCAAACTATGTCGACAGGAAATTTTACGGTTACACTCCGCAGGAATTCAGAAAAGTCCTCGACGACCTCGGACTGAAAATGATCAGCGGACATACCGTGATGGGACGCAATCACTGGGATGAAGACAGAAATGACTTCTCCGACAGCTGGAAATACACAGTCGACGATGCCGCCGTCCTTGGACAGCGATATGTGGTCAGCCCGTCAATGGACAACAGCATGAGGAGCAAGTATGATGACTTCATGCATTATATGGAGATCTTCAATAAATGCGGCGAGCTCTGCAAGAAACAGGGGATGAAGTTCGGGTATCATAACCATGACTTTGAATTCAGCGAAAAACTGAACAACGAGAAGCTTTTTGACATAATGATGCGAACCATGGATCCCGACAAGGTCGTCGTTCAGCTCGACATGGGCAACCTGTACAACGGGGGCGCTGTGGCGCTTGATGTTGTGAGGCAGTATCCCGGAAGATTCGAGAACCTTCACGTGAAGGACGAAATTGAAGCTTCGGAAGGCAGCGACAAATACGAGAGTACTATAATCGGAAAGGGGATAGTAAATGCCAGGGAGGTAATCGACCTTGCAACGAAGATCGGCGGCACTGAAGTGTATATAATCGAACAGGAGTCGTATCAGGGCAAGACCCCGATGGAATGCATCGAGGAGGACCTGAAGGTCATGAAGAGCTGGGGATACTAGAATCCCTGAGAAATTTCACGGTAAGGACGCCGTTTAGAAAGGCAGGATTACTTCCTGCCGATAATTGTGATCATGGCTGCCGGCGGAAGCGTTAATTTAAATGAACCGCCTTCAGCTTTTATTGTTCCTGTCTTTTCCATGTTTTTCTCAGAATCCGTGACAAAGACTTCCACACTGCTTACAGCGGCGGGGATTCCCCTTATTTCGGCAGGCCTTCCGGGTCCGTTGTTAACCATGTGTACGGCATATTCCCCGCTGGCAAGGTTGCCGAATGCCGCAACATTGATCTCTTCCCGGTTCGACTTAACAGGGAGGGAGAAAGCTCCTTCGGGAGTAGAGGCAAGCTGTTTCAGGTTCCAGAACCGCCTGGTCGGCTGAAGGGGTCCTTCAGTCCCGTAGATGCCTTCTCCCCTGAGCACGGAATAATCTGAGGTCAGCTGCCACTGAAGTATTGAAAGCGGCTGGCAGATTGAACAGATCCTGATGTAAAGGTTGATCTCGTAAAGTGCAAAAGTCTGCTCATAGAATATTTCAGGATAGGTCCATGCAGCAGCATCGGTACTTCCTTCGGCAACTATCAGGGGCAGATTCATCTTCCGGGCTGCTCCGGCCCATTTCTCAAGGGTTTCGTCATCGCATCCCCTCCAGGAGTGAAACGACACTGCCCCGATGTATTTATGAGTCTCCGGATCGTCCATCGCCGGAACGATGAAATCGAAGGTGGTGGCATCGGAGTTGTCGCCAAGCAGTAATCTGGTAGCTAATCCCCTGGAGGCCATATAGGCGCCGAAGCCCTTGATGAAATCTGCATGTTCCTTTCCGGTGTGACGCACATTGATCCCAAGATCCGATTCGTTGAATGAGAACATATCCGGTTCGACACCATAATTCTGCTTCATGTAAACAATGTAATCAGCCAGCGATTTGTATATCTGTTCTGTTTTCGCAGGGTTAAGCGGGTAGCCGTAGATACCCTTGCTCCTGAACCGGAATGCGTCAGCAGGATCGCCGAGGATGGCCCATGCCGGGGCTGACCAGTCGCTCAGTATAACAGGCATTCCTTTTTCAGCAAGCCGCTGAGCCATCAGCATCGATTCATGAACATGCTTGTTCAGTTTACCTGCCTTTGCATCGCTTGCCGGATCGCTGTTTTCATCGGGATGCCACATGCTCCATGGCATTTCAACCCTTCCCCAGGCAACTCTCATATTGTCGAGGCAGTAACCGATTACAGCCGGATCGGCCTTTGGATTCTGAAGCCTGAAATTACCTCCGAAGCCGTCAAACCGGCGGCCGGGATTGTCTGCATCCACATCGATGATGACAGGTGTCCTGTCGATTGTACCCCGTGTATTGAATGTAAAGGTGCGCTGAATCTGCTGGTTCTTTCTTACATTCTTCCCTGCCATACCGATGTAAACGAGGTAACCCGTTGAATCCTCATCCCTGGTGATAACTACCGGCGATGTTGAGCTGAACGATACGGAGAACTGCTGTTCGGGCGATTCAACTGATATAATTCGTGTGGAAAGCCTGCGTATCTTATCCTTGTCCGACACCAGGTCAGAAAGCTTCTGACTGTTCCCCGAGCTGCCCAGCCTTATCGTGCCATCGGAATAATATTTTCCCGGGAGCCGGATGCAGAACCAGACACCTGCTATAACAGTGTCCCTTTCCGACTTTGTTATTATCGTAACTTCAGCTGAGCCCGGACCTTTTTCAATCACCCGTTCTGTGAACAGAAATCCGGCAAAGGCAGTCTCTACTGTCTGGATATTGCCATCCCGCTGATATGCAGGTCTTGCCTGCTTTTCCTTTCCTGTGGCGACAATATTCTCCCAGTTCCTGCCAACAACCCTGAGACTTGTTTCGAACTCCATAAGCTGACCTTCCACCCTTATGCCGGTGATGTTCCCCCAGGCCATCACCTCGGTCTGGGCTGTGGCTGAAAACATGGCTGAAAAGCTCATTATCAGCCCGATAGAAAGGATCTTAAAAAAATGTGATCTGTTTACCATTTTAACTAATGTTTATGTTGTTGTACCGGACTGTCCGATACTATTCTGTCTTTTCAAGTCTGGCCGCCCATCCTCCTCCGCTCATCATCTTGATTTTGAGAGTATCGCCTTTCGTGATTGTAATAACTTCCGTGGTATAGTCGGTGGCGTCGCGGTCGGCGTTTATCCCGTCGCTGAATAACTCAGCCCTGTAATTTCCTTCAGGAAGGAACGAAAAATCGATAGTAAGTTCCCTTGGTGTCCAGCTGGTCATTGCCCCGACAAACCATGTATCCGCTTTTCTGCGGGCTATGGCCACATATTCGGCCACCTTGCCATCGAGAGGAACGGTTTCGTCAAAGGTCGTTGGAATTTTTGTTATGAATGAGGTGCATTCCGGTTCCCTGAGATAGGCTGTGGGATTGTCGGCCAGCATCTGGACAGGCACCTCGAAAACAATGTACTGGGCCATCATGTTGACTCTTGTGCCCTGACCCATGGGATGGGAATTGACAGCCCTGAAATTAGAGCGGTTGGAATTCCTCATTGCTCCGGAGGTATAATCCATCGGACCGGCCTGGTTCCTGATGAAAGGTATTGTAACGGCATAGCGGGGACCGTCGGGATTAGCCCATTTGAAGTTTTCGAGTCCGTAAACTCCCTCATAGCCCACAACATTGGGGTAGGTGCGCTGAAGACCCGTGGGCTTGAAAACGCCGTGATAGTCGACCAATAATTTATGACCGGCCGCCTGACGGGCAATTTCATATGTGGATGCAACAGCAACCTGGTCATCGCGGTCGACGAAATCGATCTTCATTCCTTTTATCCCTGTCTTTTCGTAGTAAGGAAATGCCTTGTCTTTCTGGGCAAGCACATCTTTCCAGGAACACCAGACTATTATTCCGACGCCTTTCAGTTTGCCGTAGGCCACGAGTTCATCGAGATCGATTTCAGACCTGGCTTTGGTCAGATCGCCGGCGACGTTCCAGCCGCCATCAAGCAGAATGTACGGAATTCCGTAGAGGGCCGCAAAATCGATGTAATACTTGTATGAGGCTGTATTCATTCCGGCCCTGAAACCGACATTGGATATGTTCATGTTGCTCCACCAGTCCCATGCAACCTGGCCGGGCTTTATCCACGAGATGTCGCCGAGCCGGTTCGGAGAAGCCAGCTTCTGGACAATATCGCAATCAAGAAGTTCCCTGTCACTTTCACTAATTGCAACCACGCGCCAGGGAAAGCTTCTCGTGCCGTCGGTCCTGGCTATGTAACCGGCTCTTCTTATCGGGATAATATTGATGCCCTGAACGTAGGTTTCAATGGGATAGGGGGCAAACACACCCATCAGGCCTTTGCCGGTGGCGTTGAGGTCGAGATACATGCCGGGATAGTTTTCGAGGTCGGCCTCGAGGATCAGGGCTTTCTTACCCTGACCGGCATCGACAAGCACCGGAAGGAAAGCAAGTGAGTCCTTCGGGAACTGCGACAGGCTGATTTCCCTGTAAGTGGCCTCGAATGAAGAGTTGAAGATTTTGCCGTCGCGGTAATCCCACTGAATGGGTATGAAGGCCTGATGATCGGCCGTGAAATTGAAGCTGGCCTCTTCCTCACTGACGGTTATATCGCCGGGCCGGTTTGTGAAAAAACGGTAAGCCACCGCATCATCATAGACGCGGAAGATTATCCCGTAGTCGCCGCGGAAGCTGAGGGTGACCTGGGTGCAGACATCCTGCACGACAGCCTTGCGGTAGTTGATTGCATTGAAACTGGTATTTATCTTTTCGGTTTTCTGTCGTGCAATCCCTGTATTATCACCGAGAATCTCCCCGCTTTGAAGAGTCATTGATATAGGTGAAGCGGCTATTATCTCCTGTCCTTTGTGAAACACCGACCATTGAAGTTTTGGTACAGTTTCAACCCTGACAAGAATAGCTCCTCCGGGAGATGTGATTTCCAGCGGCTTTTTCTTCTGGGCATTGAGTGAAGGCAAAGAAATCAGTGCAGCTGCAAGGAAAACAAGTTGAAATTTCAGGATCTTCATAATTGGTGACATAAATGATTACCGGTTCCGGGATAAGACATCCTGGTTTTTCAGGAATATAAAGATAAAATTTTGACAGGAAAAAGTTCCAAAGGAGGAACTATTATAATGTTTTCCGGTGGAGCAAGAATCAATGTTACCTGATAACAAACCAGTCGAAGTCGACATGTCCTCCCGGTGTTTTTCCGGCGTAGTTGAACAACCCGAACCTGTAACCCATAAAATGAGGCATTGAATATTCCATCTTCAGCTTGTTGCCTATCGGGATCCAGGTTTTTTCGTCAAGACTGTAACTGAACCATGCCGTGTCGGCCTTATCCCTGAAGTCGCATTCAGCTTTCAGGTAAACAGTAAGCCCCGAAAGCGGAACACTTTCAATTTCAACCGGTCTCTCCGACTGGGCGCTTACCATCACTATCTTCTTTGATCCGTTTTCATATTTCACTCCCACCTGGCCGAATTTACGTTGCAGCAAAGCCAGCCCGGCAAAATCTCCTTCCTTCATTTTTCTGACATCTATCCGGGTCGATCCCTCACAGGCGGGACCGAAAGTTCTCTGGGTGAGGGTGTTCCTGGCCGAAACAAAGGAGGTGTCAACCCTGCCCGTTGTAAGGCGGAGATAACCTTTCCGCTGGTTGAGGGACCAGAACATATTATCAGGATTATGATTCCATTGCCATACAAGTGGAAGCGGACGCTCTCCCCTCCGGCGTTTGAAGTTGTCGGATGCCACAATCCCGGGAATCAGCCCACTGCTTGCAGGGAGGTCAAGGTTAACAGGGACCTTCCCGTCAACCCCAAGGATTGGCCAGCCATCTTCCCATTTCACCGGAACAAGGTAAGGTATGCGGCCCACCGATCCGTAATCCCTGAACAGGTAAGCAAACCACCGGCCATCGGGTGTATCTACAAGTCCACCCTGAGCCACCCCCAGATCCTGCAGGGCAAGTTTCCCTTCCCATGGTCCGGTTATGCTTCCGGCCCTGTGAATGACAACCGTGCGCATTCCTCCCCTTGGCCAGGTGATATTGAAAAGATAATATTTCCCGTCGATTTTAAACAGCTGTGATCCTTCAGCGCCAAGACTGATATTATCCCCGGCAGGGGCGCTTGCATTCTCGATTATTACCTGTTCGGTTGTACCGGGCTTAATTCCCGTCAGGTCAGGACTTAGTTCGACAAGCTTCAGCCGGCGCACTCCGTAAATCATGTACACCCGTCCGTCATCGTCAAAAAACAGTGTGTGATCATGAAGGCTCGGGCTGAAGGATTTCACCTCCCATGGCCCTTTTTCAATGTCTTTTGTCGAATAGATATAAGTCTTACCGGTAGTCTGGGCAAAGGTGGAAACATAGTAAGTCCCCTGATGATAGCGAATGCAGCTGGCCCATGTGCCCCTGCCGTAAGTACTTTTGCCGTTTTCAAGATTCAGCTCATCGACATCGTCGAGTATGTCGTAGGCATAGTTCACTATCTGCCAGTTGACAAGGTCTTTTGACTTCATTATGGGGACACCCGGACTCATGTGCATCGTGGTGCTGCTCATGTAGTATGTGTCGCCGACTCTCATCATCGACATATCGGGAACATCGGCAAAGATGACCGGATTCCGGGCGGAGCCCGGCTGAGAGTATATTTCGACAGTGATAATTGTGATTATCACTATCATCAATCCTTTCTTCATGGAAGGTTTCTATTTGAAAAGGCGCGGCGCAAAATCATTCAGAGCCCGGCGCCATGTAAGCCATTCGTGGGCTGTGCCCTGCGACTCGTGAAAAACGATGTTTTTTACGCCGTGGGCTTTCAGGGCTTCAACCTGTTCCTTCGGATTGCGTTCCTCGGTGCCTGTGCTGATAAAAAGCAGTTTTATCTGTTTGTCAAATGCTGCAGGATCTTTGAAGACGCCGTTGAAAGCGGTCTCGACTGAGGGGGGTTGAGTGCCCGGCTTGCCCATTCCGCCCATGAAGAATCCGCTGAAAGTTCCCATCCAGGCAAACTTGTCCATATTGCTGAAAACGGTCATGGTTGTCTGCATGCCGCCTCGAGACAATCCGGCCATTGCCCGGTGCTCCCTGTCGGTGTACGTGCGGAAGGTGTTATCTATGAATGGAATAAGATCCTTTACAAAAACATCTGTTATATTGCCGGAAGCCTGGCGGACATCAGAATTTGTCTGGATGTCTCCGCTCGGCATTACAATTATCATGGGTACCGCTTTCCCTGATTCGATCAGCCCGTCCATGATGTTTGCCATGTGTCCCTGGACTGACCACCCATCTTCATTTTCTCCCCAGCCGTGAACCAGATACAGGACAGGGTATTTCTTGCCCGGATTCTTTTCGTATTCTGCAGGGATATACACATTGATATGGCGTTCCATCCCATTGACGTCTGACCAGTAAAGAATTGAACGAACCTGTCCGTGAGGGATGTTTTTATTGAACCTGTAATAATCGCCTTCGGGACCTTCAGGAATTTCAATGCCTGACGATTCCCAGTTGCTTCCGAAGTAAGCCTTGCTTCCCCGGTCCATTACCGGAACCCCGTCGATTGCGATTGAGTAATAATGGAAACCGACCACCTGAGGATCGGAGGTGATCCACCAGACACCTTTTTCATCTCTTTTCATATCGTGGTTTCCTCCCAGCTGAAGCTGAACGGTCTTTGCATCAGGAGCCACGACTCTGAATATTGCCTGCCGCGTCTGGGCATTGACGCCGGGATAAACAGAAATGAAAGTGTTGGTTGAGGCAGGCTTAAAACCTTCCGGAAGCGGTTCCACCTGAGGCGCAAGCCCGGGCTGGGCAGAAACCAGTCCGGAAATCAAAACAACGGACAGAAGGGAAAGTACTTTTTTCATAACGGTTAAGATTATTGGGGAATAATAATAATTAGGATAAAGATAGAAAGATTGAATGAACTGCGCTGTATTATGAGGTGATTTAGAAAGGACTAAACTATTTCATGCGGACATACTTTTCGACATTATAGCTGCTCTGATTCAGCACCCAGTTATCATCGCAAGGATAGGATTTGTAAAGAGTATCGCCCCGCATTTCAAGTATCTGCTTAACCTTCTGACCAATATTGTCAGGATTCGGGAAATACATGATGGTTTCCTCAAGGTGATTGCCATCCAGAGTGTAGGATACTCCTACATAATTATTGAAAATTGTTGTGTCGTTTTTAAAGGTACCCACTGAAAAGATGTGACGTTCACCAATCATAACGATGTCGCTGCCTGACCATTCACCCGGAAATAACTCAATGAGTGAATCACCTCTGAACTGTTGCCATTGAACAAGCTGCCAGGTGCCCAGGGGAAACTTCAATTCCTGCGGTGCAAAACTGCATGAGGTTATTGTAAAAAATATTCCCACGATTATAAGTGCTTTCATATCTGCAATTTTCAGGTAAACAAATTCAGGCGGATCTTGTTTGAATCAAAGTTACATCCGGAAATGGTGGAAATCAAGTTTTTTATTGTTTTGCGGAATTTTCCTGACTTATGACGCTATCAAAATTTGTCTGGTTTGTGTTATTTTACCACGGATTTCACGGAGAACACGGGCAATGCACGGATTGTCTCAAATAAAAATCTCCGTGATTTTATCCGTGAAACCCGTGAAACCCGTGGTGAATCAATTCGTGGAGATCAATTTTCTTAATATAAATGCTAAGAAATCTGCAATTTATCTCCAATTTGCAGCGCGAATTAGTGCAGTGTCTGGGGTACAACCGTGTTATAGAAAGTTGTGTTAATCAGTCCGGAAATATGAGATTATCTCTTGAACTCCATTCTTTTAAACTGGTTATAAGATCATCTATCTCGGAAAGGTGCAACTTCAGATGTACGGGGAAATCCAGTATCATGGCCCTGAGTGTTACACTCTGACCCGGACCGGAAATCCATTCATTTTCAAGTTTCGATTCTTTTACGTTTTTGATTACATGGCAAAAGTGGAGCAGGGAGAATTTCCACAGCTGTACCATAATACTCCAATCCTCTTTCTGATATTTCTGGATAGCTATCCATCTGTCATTGTTGCCGAAGGTTGCATAGTTGGGAAAATTGAAAGGACTTTTCTGGTATTGAAGATGAACCACTCGGTGAGTATTATTTGATGTCGAGTCAATGAGATGTCCCAATATCTGTTTTATGGTTCTGTTTTGACTGTTTTTTGCAGCGCCAAGGATATCATCATTTAACTCTATAAGTCGTGGTTCCCAGGTTTCAACCAGGGATGTAATCTCCCGTATTATTGCTTCACTTTCCTTCATGGATATTATCTTTTGTACCTGGTTTATTAATCAGTGATCATTTTCAAAAAATCTCCGTCAATTATCAATAATTTCACTCCGTTAACTGTACTTGAACGATGAGAACTCAAATCATCTGTAACCACATAGGTCATTCCTTTTGACAAAACGGATTTCTTACCATCATTAAGCTCACTCACAAAATCGCCTTCAAGACAGTGCACTATATGTCCTTTTGTGCACCAGTGGTCAGCAACATAACCTTTTGAATATTCAACTAATCTTATTCGCAGTCCTTCAAATTGCAATGTCTGCCAGTAAGCAATACCAGTTTCTCCCTTGTGTTCTGTCTTTGGGATGTTCGACCAATCGACAGTCTGAAATGGAATGTTTTTGTTATTCATTTTTTTACATTTTAATAGTCCCGGTTGTAAATATCTTTTATCTGTCTGTTAAGCGATTGTAATCGAGGAGATTATTGATCTGGGCGGCAAAAAGCAGGGCAAATATGATCTGGAACGGTATTGCGAATTTATCAATTCTGATGCCCATGATTGGTTCCTGAACCATAGGCAGAACCACCGAAATAATTATGCCGAATACTGATCCGGCAAGGAAAAAAATCCACGAAAGCCTGACGTTCCTTTTGATACCGGACCTGTGCTTTTGACTTAATTCCACAAGTCCCATGACTTTGTCATCAAAATCAGGGAAAGGAACATCCAGCCTGCTTTTTGACATTATTTCCCTGAAGAATGTTTCTTCATTATTCTCTTCTTTCATTTTTACAATACCTTGGGATTCAATTTGTAAACTTTAACAATCACGTACTTCAACCTGATCCTTGCACGATGCAGGGTCACCTTTATGTCAGAAACCGACCACCCGGTAATTTCCCGGATTTCGTCGATGCTGTTTTGTTCGAGATAGTATAACCTAAGGCTCAGGCATTCTTTC
>JAVEXG010000008.1:0-63179 GCA_034004115.1 Bacteroidales bacterium
AGTTCGGGAATTATCCACACTAAGGTTGTTAGCTTTTTTCGGATATAAAGTTTATGCAGAACAGGTGCACAAAATCGACATGTCTTTGTAAAAATCTGTAATACAGCGTTCTAAAGCCCCCCTTTAGGGGGGTGGGGGGGTGGAACAAGCCGGGATGACACGCCATCTTCAGGGTCTCCAGGATTTCGGGAATGGGGTGTAGAACGTAAAGAGTGTGCGGCCTGCGCCATTGTTAAAAAACCTTAAATTCAAATGAATCTTTGGTTTTTAAAATCCCTATATTTACATTTGATTGTATTCACTATCGTTGAAAACCAGGTATATTAGTTCTTATAACCTAATCTGATCAAATATGAAAAAATCGAGTATCTCAAGACGTAATTTTCTTGGCAAGGCAGCTACCGTAGGGGTGGCAGGTGTTATCGTTCCGACGATAATAACAAGCTGTGCCCGTGAAACAAAGAAAGTTGTTGAAGTTCCTGCATTTCTCGACCAGGCTCCCGACGGACCCGTTCTCAAGGCGGGTATAATTGGTTGTGGCGGCCGCGGAACCGGAGCAGCCATCAACTTCCTTAGTGCTGGTCCCAACCTTCAGATCACTGCCCTTGGCGACACATTCCAGGACCGTGTTGACAACTGCAAGGCGAGAATCCTGAAGGAGAAGAATCAGGAAGTTCCTGCTGAGAACTGCTTTGTTGGATTCGATGCTTATCAGAAGGTAATTGATTCAGGAGTTGACATTGTAATTCTGGCAACCCCTCCGTACTTCCGTCCCGAGCATCTGGCAGCTGCAGTAGCAGCCAAGAAGCACATTTTTGCGGAGAAGCCTGTAGCTGTTGATCCCACGGGAGCAAGGTCAGTTATGGCAACCGCAAAGAAGGCTGAAGGTCTGGGATTGAGTATAGCAACCGGAACGCAGCGCCGTCACCAGCGCGACTATGTTGCCAACTGGCAGCAGGTTCAGCAGGGTCTGATCGGCGACCTCACCGGCGGTAATGTATGGTGGAACGGCGGAAAACTCTGGCATCGCGATAAAGATGCTTCATGGAGTGAAATGGAATGGATGATCCGCGACTGGGTCAACTGGACATGGCTGTCGGGCGACCACATCGTCGAACAGCACGTTCACAACCTCGACGTTGCCCACTGGTTCTTCGGAGCTTATCCGGTTAAGGCAGTCGGTATGGGATCACGCCTTCGCAGGGTAACGGGAGACCAGTATGACAACTTCAGCATAGATTATGTGATGGAGAACGGCGTTCATCTCCACAGTATGTGCCGCCAGATAAACGGCTGCGCAAACAATGTATCCGAAAGGCTTCAGGGAACAAAGGGTTCAACCAACTGCCAGAACACAATCCTTGGTCTCGACGGTACAGAACTCTGGAAATACGGATATCCGCTCGATGCTGACGGCAAACCGACAAATAGTGTAAGCGTCGATCCTTATGTGCAGGAGCACATCGACCTCGTCACAGCAATACGTACCGGCAAGGTTTTCAATGAACTTGAAGTCACAGGCATCTCGACAATGGTTGGTATCATGGGAAGGATTTCAGCTTATACCGGAAAAGAGACCACCTATGAAGAAATGATGAACTCCGACCTCAAAGTTGGTCCGACCGTATTTGCATTTGGTCCGGTTGACATTCCGAAAGAAGTTCCGATTGCAGGAGAGCCATTTGTTGCTCCTACACCCGAACAGCTTGCTGAGCAGGCCAGGAGAAGGGCTGCAAGGGCGGCCGCAGGAAATTAGAACCAAAAATTCTCATAAATGAATAACTCGAGAAGAGATTTTATAAAAAAAGCAACGACAGGTGCTGCATTTCTGGCAGCACCTGCCATTTTAGGAACTGCCAAAGCCTCCGGACAAACAAAGGCGGCAGATGCCGTAACACCCTTTAAGCTGAAATATGCCCCCGGCCTGGGCATGTTCAGGCTGCACGCGGGCCAGGATCCCATTGACAACATCAAGTTTATTCATGATCAGGGATTCCGGGCTGTATTCGACAATAATATAATGAGAAAGGAACCTGCAGTTCAGGAAAAGATCATGAGCGAACTGAACCGCCTCGGAATGGATTTTGGTCCCTATGTTCTCAGGGCTGATTCCGGCAAGCAGGATTTTGTACTCAACACCCAGGAGGTTCGCGACATGCTGATCGCCCAGATGAAAGAGGGAGCAGAATTCTCAAAGAGGACCGGTGCGAAACAGGCACTTGTCGTCCTCGGCAGGTATGATATGAAACTCCATATGGATTACCAGACCGCCAATGCAATCGACAACCTCAGGTATTGCTGCGATATTATGGAACCGGCAGGAGTGACAATCGTTCTCGAACCGCTCAACCATCATACAAATCACCCGGGGTTGTTCCTCAAGGGCATTCCACAGTCATATGCAATCTGCAGAGCTGTCAATTCACCAGCATGCAAGATTGTGGATGACCTTTATCATCAGCAGGTCAGCGAGGGTAACCTCATCCCCAACCTTGAGATGGCCTGGAGTGAAATTGCTGCAATTCACCTTGGCGATAATCCGGGAAGGAATGAGCCTACCTCCGGTGAGATCAATTACAAGAATATCTTCAAATTCCTGTATAACAAGAAGTACGACAACACACTGTGCATGGAGCACGGGATAAGCCAGAGAGGGACCAAGGAGGGTGAAGCCCGGGTCATTCAGGCTTACCGCGAATGCGATAGTTTTGAAGTGTAAAATACTTAAAGAGGCTGTGAAATCAGCCTCTTTTTTTGTTTATTTTTGGTATTTAAACACGGAGTTTCACAGAGTAAAGACGGAGTAACACAGTTAAAATTAAAACTCTTAACTCCTTGTTTTTAAACTCCGTGAAACTCCGTTTTAACTCCGTTTTACTCCGTGGTTAAACTCTTTTTTATGAAAACATCCATCTTTCTAATCTTTTTTTCAGCTTTATCCCTGATCTCCTCTTCTCAGATAAAGCCCCCCGGATCCTATCTATCAATCCCGATCATCGACTTAAATGACGAATCCGCCAGGCAGGTGGTAGTCGACAGGGAAGAAGGCCAGTATCTTGGCCATCCGACAACAGTCCTTCTTGAAGACGCAAGAACAATCCTGACCGTCTATCCGAAAGGCCATGGAAGGGGGGAGATAGTTTATAAACGCAGCACCGACGGCGGACGTACCTGGAGTGAACGTCTTCCAACCCCTGAAAGCTGGAAGACTTCCCTTGAAGTGCCGACTATCTTCCCTACGATTGGTCCCGACGGAATGAAACACCTGATAATGTTCTCGGGTCTCTACCCTGCAAGGCTTGCTCATTCGGAGGATGACGGGCTTACCTGGAGTGAACTTGAACCGGCCGGTGACTGGGGAGGGATTGTCGTGATGGGCGCAATGACTGAACTTAAGACCGGCAAAGGTCATTATATGGCTCTCTTTCACGATGACTTGAGATTTTTTACAGCCGACGGACAGGGAAAATACAATGAAGACAGAAAGACCAGCGACAGGGCGCTTTTTACACTCTACCTTACCCTTTCTACCGACGGGGGCCTGACCTGGACAAAGCCTGAGATCATCCTCAGCAGGTGGGATCTTAACCTGTGCGAACCGGGAGTGATACGATCGCCCAATGGAAAAACCCTGGCTGTTCTGCTCAGGGAAAATGCAAGAAGTGCAAACTCACAAATAATATTTTCAAGCGATGAAGGCAGAACCTGGACGGATCCCCGGCCCCTGCCCAACGAGCTTAACGGCGACAGGCACGTACTCAGATACACACCCGACGGACGCCTGCTGGTGGTGTTCAGGGATATAAGTCCCATGAGCTTCAGACCGCAGCTTGCCGCCCTGGCAAAGGAGAAAAATGAGGTGAACTACAGCAGGATTGCTTCGGAGACGGGCCAGGGAAGCCCCACAGAAGGAGACTGGGTCGGATGGGTGGGAACATGGAAGGACCTGGTAAAGGGGAAACCAGGAAAATACAGGATAAGGTTCAAGGATAACATCCACGACTGGGATTGCTGTTACCCAGGCGTCGAGCTTCTGCCCGACGGCACCTTTGTTGTAACAACTTACGGTCACTGGGAGAAGGATGAGGAGCCTTATATTGTCAGTGTCAGGATCAGGATGGACGAACTCGATACGAAATACAAAGAATTGAATAATAGAAAATAAACAGGCATTAAGCCATAATTGGATCATCTATGAAGAAGAATATTTTTTCGCTGGGAATTATTTTGTTGTCGGTAATCTTTTTAACCACTTCCTGCCACCAGGGGCCGCGGCTCATTGTAGGCGGGTTTACTGAAAGAGAAGGGGACAAGGCCATGTCGGTTTTCAAATTCAACCCGGGGAACGGGAAGCTGAGTTACGTCTCCTCGTCCGACGTTGGTCCGAGCCCGTCTTATTTCTGCTTCTCTGATAAGACAAATCTATTTTATGTTATCAACGAAGTCATGGAATTCAGGGGGCAGTTCGGGGGAGGTCTGTCAACTTTCAGATATGATGAGGAGAAGGTCAGTTTTGAGAAGCTTGATGAAATGCTCATTCCCTATGCCGGGCCCTGTTTTATCTCCTTGTCGGCCGACAGCGGGCATCTGTTTATAGCCAATTACCCCAATGGATCGGTGGCCGTGGTGAAGCTGGGCGAAAGCGGCATACCGGAGACAATCACCGATACCATCCTATATGTAATGGAGCAGCCCGACAGGTCGCACGCCCACATGATACTCAGTGATCCGGCAGGACGGTATGTCTATGTCACCGACCTTGGTCTCGACAGGATAGTGGGTTACGATTTCGACAGTAAGAATGGTAAACTACATCAGCTTGAGAGTGGCATCACAATCCTTCCCCGAAGGTCGGGTCCAAGGCATTTCGCATTCAACGGCGACGGTTCGCGGCTTTATGTAATCAATGAGCTCGGTTCCACGATGATAGTGTTTGGCGTGGAGGAAGGTCAGGGACTGAAGCTTCTTCAGACACTTCCGACGACGAAGGATGACATGGTTGATAACAACTACTGTGCTGATGTCCATATAAGCAATGACGGCAGGTACCTGTACGGTTCCAACAGGGGAGAAAACAATATTGTCACGTTCAGGATATTACCCGACGGACAGCTTGAACCGGCAGGACACACCTCCTGTGGCGGCGACTGGCCCCGGAACTTTGTGCTTGACCCTTCAGGCAGGTACCTGATTTCGGGAAACCAGAAATCGGATCAGATCACCGTCTTCAGGATAAATAAAAGAACCGGCCTGCCTGATAAGGCAGTCGATTCCGCCCAGGTGAAAATGCCAGCCTGTCTGAAGTTTTACAACTGATGCCGTTTTTTTCTTTTCGGATATTATCTTCACGCTCTTAAATTTTTTTACTAACATTAATACCGGTTTACAGTAACGGTACATATCATGAACAGGAAAACATTAATCAAACAGCTTGAGGATAATCAGGTTCAGGGATGGGACATCATCGTGATCGGCGGCGGGGCAACCGGACTTGGGATTGCACTTGATGCTGTCACACGCGGTTACAGGACCATCCTGTTCGAGCAGTCGGATTTCACAAAGGGGACTTCATCGAGGAGCACCAAGCTGGTCCACGGAGGGGTCAGGTACATGGCCCAGGGCGATATACTGCTTGTGAAAGAAGCTCTTTACGAACGGGGCCTTATTCTCAGAAACGCACCTCATATTACTGCAAACCAGGAATTTGTCATTCCCGTTTATACTTACTGGGATGTATTTCTTTACACGGTGGGGCTTAAGTTCTATGATCTCCTGGCCGGGAGGCTGAGTATGGGGAAGTCTTATTTCATAAACCGTGTGAAGGCTGTTGAAAGAATTCCTCTTCTTAAGTCCGAAGGATTGAAGGGAGGCATAGTCTATCACGACGGTCAGTTTGACGATTCCCGCCTTGCGCTCACAATTGCCGGGGCATGTGTTGAAAACGGAGGAACTGTTCTCAACTATTTCAGGGTGGAAAAGTTATTAAAAGATCATACAGGCCATATCAACGGTGTTGAGGTTAAGGATGTTGAATCAGGGCTTACATATTCTGTCAGGTCGAAGCTGGTCATAAACGCAACTGGTGTTTTTGCCGATCAGATCCACAGGATGGACGATCCGTCGGCAAGAGCAACAATCAGGCCGAGCCAGGGTGTTCATATAGTGCTCGATAACAGTTTTCTTAATAGCAGGTCGGCAGTTATGATCCCGAAAACTGACGACGGCCGTGTTCTTTTTGCAATACCCTGGTACGGGAAAGTGGTAGTCGGAACCACCGACACCCCGCTTAATGAAATATCGCTTGAACCAAAAGCGCTCGATGAGGAGATTGACTTCATTCTCCTGACTGCCGGGAGGTATCTTACAAGGGCCCCGCTGAGGGAGGATGTTCTATGCATCTTTGCAGGACTCAGGCCTCTTGCGGCCAATCCCGACAAGCCGGAGGCGACAAAGGAAGTGTCGAGAAGGCATAAGATAACCCTTTCACGATCGGGACTTCTTTCTATAATAGGAGGAAAATGGACTTCGTACAGAAGGATGGCTGAGGAGACAATTGACAGGGCAATAAAGGCCGGGATCGTTGAACGCAGGGAATGCAGGACAAGGAACTTCAGTTTTTGTTGCAACGGTGCAGCTGCCGCTTCGGACCGTCTGAGCGTATACGGAGATCATGCTTCTGAAATCAGGAAGATCATCGAGGATGAACCCGGAATGGGTGAACCGGTACATCCGCGGCTTCCATATTGCAAGGCTGAAATTGCATGGATTGCCAGGAATGAAATGCCCGGAACGCTTGAGGACATGCTGGCCCGCAGGACAAGGGCGCTGTTTCTTGATGCAAGGGCAAGCGCTGAGGCGGGACCTGTTGTGGCCGGAATTATGGCAAGGGAATTCGGTTTCAGCAGATCGTGGCAGGAAAATGAGGTATCGAAATACAATGACCTGATAAAAATCTATACATAAAACATAAAACTTTTTCATATGAACAAGTACATACTTGCCCTTGACCAGGGAACAACGAGTTCCCGTGCTATAGTTTTCAATCATTCCGGAAGGCCCGTAGCCTCAGCACAAAAGGAATTCACCCAGATTTATCCGAAACCCGGCTGGGTGGAGCATGATGCGGAAGAGATATGGTCGACCCAGGCAGGAGTGGCCACGGAGGTGCTGGCCTCAGCCGGGCTGAAAAGCTCGGATGTTGCCGGCATTGGCATCACAAATCAGAGGGAAACGACGGTGGTATGGAACAGACTGACCGGTAAGCCCGTTTACAATGCCATAGTGTGGCAGGATCGCAGGACGGCCGATTACTGTGACAGGCTGAAGTCCGAAGGCACCGACAGTCTGATACTTGAGAGGACAGGGTTGATTGTTGATGCCTACTTCTCAGCGACGAAGATAAGGTGGATCCTTGATAATGTAACCGGTGCAAGGGAACTTGCAGCCAGGGGTGAACTTGCCTTCGGCACGGTCGATTCATGGCTGGTGTGGAACCTTACACGCGGAAAACTGCATATCACTGATGTCTCGAATGCATCAAGGACGATGCTGTTCAATATTCACACCCTTGAATGGGACAGGGAGCTGCTCGAAGTGTTTGATATCCCCGGAAGTATGCTGCCTGTTGTAAAATCGTCTAGTGAAATTTACGGAAGCACCGAGGGCCAGTTCTCATCCGAGATCGCTGTGGCAGGAATAGCCGGTGATCAGCAGGCAGCCCTCTTCGGCCAGATGTGCATTGAACCGGGAATGGTAAAGAACACCTACGGCACCGGATGTTTCATGATGATGAATATAGGGAACAAGCCTATAGCGTCGAAAAGCCGTCTGCTGACAACAGTTGCCTGGAAGATAGGGAATGAGACCAGGTACGCGTTTGAAGGTTCCATTTTTATTGCCGGAGCTGTTGTGCAGTGGCTTCGCGACAGTCTGGGTGTCATTACAAAGTCGGCCGAGGTTGAGGAACTTGCCGCTAAGGTAAGCGACAGTGACGGAGTATATTTTGTTCCCGCATTCGCCGGACTTGGAGCTCCCTACTGGAATCAGCATGCCCGCGGTACAATCGTCGGGATCACCCGGGGCTCCACCGCCGCTCATATCGCCCGTGCAGCCCTCGACAGCATTGCTTTCCAGACGCTGGAGGTCCTGCAGGCAATGGAAAAGGATTCGGGTATTGATATAAGGGAACTGAGAGTCGACGGAGGAGCAACTGTAAACAACAGTCTGATGCAATTCCAGGCCGATCTTCTCCAGGCGAGTGTAATCAGGCCTGAGATAACCGAGACCACAGCGCTTGGGGCGGCATATCTGGCAGGACTGGCAACCGGATTCTGGAAGAACATAGATGAACTCTCGAAGCAGTGGCAGATCGACAGGACCTTTGTACCGGTGATGCCTCATGAACGAACCGAATCGCTGATCAGGGGCTGGAAGCGAGCAATTAAGGCAACGGTAGCGTGGTCGGAGGAGTGAGGAGTGAGGGCGTGAAGGTGTTAAGGGCAAAAGATTGCTTCGTCCCGCCGATGCGGGACTCGCAATGACAGTGGTATAAAAGGATTCAGCAGTCTGAAGTTGAAGCAACCAGCAACCAGCAACAAGTAACCAGCAACAAGTAACCAGTAACAATTAACCATAAACAATCAATCTATGAACCAATTCTTTGCTGAATTTTTCGGGACAGCCATGATCCTTGTCTTTGGATGCGGCGTTGTGGCAAACGTGCTTCTCAACAAGACAAAAGGAAATAATAGCGGCTGGATAGTAATAACCTTCGGGTGGGCCGTTGGTGTTTTCACGGGTGTCCTGATATCTGCCTCCGTAAGCGGGGCTCATCTGAATCCGGCGGTGACACTTGCGCTTGCCATTGCCCATAAGTTCTCATGGGCCAAAGTGCCCATTTACATTCTTGCCCAGGTGCTTGGGGCAATGTTCGGGGCAGGTCTGGCCTGGCTGGCATACAAAAAACATTTTGATGACACGGAGGATGCTGATTCAAAGCTCGCCGTATTCGGTACCATCCCTAACATCAGAAGCTACTGGCATAATATGCTCACCGAGATAATCGGCACTTATGTTCTTGCCCTGGCAGTGCTTTACATGGCCGAGCCTGAAGTAGGTCTGGGCGCCCTTAATGCACTTCCGGTGGCTCTTGTTGTTCTGGGTATAGGATTGTCGCTTGGAGGGCCCACAGGCTATGCCATAAACCCGGCCCGTGACCTTGGTCCCAGGATAATGCATTTTCTGCTTCCCATTCCCGGCAAAAGGAACAGCGACTGGAAATATTCATGGGTTCCGATAGTCGGTCCGATGATCGGCGCCGCGCTTGCAGCCGGGATGTTCCTTGTCTTTGGCGGTCAGTGACTGAAGCCGGGTAAAATATTTTCCGGTTTTCGAACAATCGGGATAAAAGCTTTGTTTAACAGCAAAGCTTTTTTTATCCACTTAAAATTTTTACGACTATGAAAAAATCTTTACTCCTGGTTGCCGGTGCGATTTTTCTTTTTGCACAGATGACAGGTCAGGAATCAACCTTTTTGAAAGGTGACAAGGTCCTGAATGTCGGGCTTGGACTTGGTTCCACTTTGTATTCCGGAACCTACTACAAGAGTCAGATCCCTCCTTTATCGGTTTCACTCGAGTTTGGTGTCGCTGATGAGATAATAGACAGGGGAGTTATCGGAGTCGGCCCTTATCTTGGATACTCTTCCTATAAATATGATTATATGACATCAAAATGGAAGTATACCAACATGATTTTGGGTGCAAAAGGTAATTTTCATTACCCCCTTGTTGAACAGCTTGATACCTACACCGGCCTTTTGCTGGGTTACAACATTGTAACATCTAAATGGACCGGAGCGGGAACCGAGGATGATTTTTCTGCTTCATCAAGCGGTCTCGCCTGGTCGTGGTTTATCGGCGGAAGGTATTATTTCAAGGAGACTTTTGCAGTAATGGCTGAGCTTGGATACGGAATCGCTTACCTGAATATTGGAGTTGCCCTCAAGTTCTAGGCCGGATTCTTAGGCAATCCGGAATGAAAAAAACAGTTTGCATCCGGCAAACTGTTTTTTGTTTTCACCTTAATCAGGATTCTTTTAATTTTGGGGTAAATTTGGCAGCAATGAAAAGAATCATTATTGTATCAGCAATTATTGTTTTCACTTTTGTAAGTCTGACCGGCCAGCAGCCGGTGTTTGTGAAAGGGAGCAGGGTTTTCAATGCAGGTCTTGGGGTTGGCACCCCGGTTTTTTCAAGCACCTACAACAGGATGGTCATTCCTCCCCTTTCCGCTTCGGTCGAGATTGGGGTGACCGATCATGTTCTTGAAAAAGGTTCGGTTGGTGTAGGCCCATACCTGGCATTTCTGTCATACAAATGGCAGTTCTCAAATTACAGGGCGCAGTACACGAACACAGTCATCGGAGTGAGGGGCAATTTTCATTATCCCCTGCTTGATAAGCTTGATACATACTCAGGGCTTTTGCTTGGCTATGATATTGTGAATGTGAAGGAAACAGGCGATCCTTACGAAAGTTATGAAGATTCTGCCAGTCATATTGCCTGGGCCTGGTTCGTTGGCGGACGCTATTATTTCCGCGAAAATATGGCAGCTATGGCGGAGATAGGATATGGCGTAGCCTATCTCAATCTGGGGATGGCATTCAGTTTCTGATGGTCTTCGCTTAGGGGTTGGGATAATAAAGAAAGCCAGCACCCCGTTTTATCAGCATTAATCAATTATGTTAGTCAAATACAATTTCCAGAGCAGGAAAGTGCGAATGGGTGCTGGCCGAGATCAAATTTAGGGATAGATGTTTTAATGATTAAGCCAATTAAATAACAATTAAACAAAGTTATTAACAATTGGACCGGTCAGGAATGTCGTGCAACCTTGAACTTTGAACCTCGAACCAGCACTCTGATTCTTTAGTACATATTATCCAGCACATCCAGAACCAGCTCGTGCACGTTTCCCCGGTTTTCAATTCCTGATGTGATACCGTAGACAGCAGCTCCCATCGTATGTTTGTTGTCATCCTCCCCGCCAAGTAATCGTGAAGCAGTATGAGAAAGCTTTCTGAACCATGTTTCAGGAAGCATACGTGAAAGTCCCTTGACAAAGGAAACCAGGAAGCGGGATGAAGCGCTGCCGATCTTAATCTCCCTGGTTTGTACCACAGCCAACCTGAGGGCGGACAGGAAATTTTCAGTCTGATCCTTATGCTGGTCAGCTATTGTAAGGTGAAGTGCATTGGGGAACTGGATCCTGTCGAGAAACCAGTCCTGATCCGACAATGCATCGCCGACTTCAAAAATGTCGAGTGTGTCGGATGTGAAGGCAACAAGTCCCATGTCGGGTTTACCTATTACCCTGAGTCCTTCAATACCGTTTATGCCTGCCTGGATCTTCCGCGATGTTTCCATCACGTTTTTTGCCATCCTCAGATATCCTTCATTACCGAGGCTCATCAGGGTAGCCCATGCAGCTGCAACGGGACCGCCGCTTCTGCTTCCTGAGAATGCAGCGGATCCGTACAGTCCTCCCGGCCAGTCGGTGCAGGCAAAAAACTGATGTCGTCTAAGGGCCCGGTCGTGATATAGTATTACTGACGCGCCTTTTGGTGAATAACCGTATTTGTGAAGATCAGCTGATATGGATGTGACACCCGGAACACGGAAATCATATTCCGGCACCTGGTAACCGAGCTTTTCGACGAAAGGCAGCAGCATGCCGCCCATGCATGCATCGACATGGAAGGGTATATTTTTCTCAAGTGCTATCCCGGCTATTTCTGCAATCGGATCGATAACGCCATGGGGATAGCAGGGGGCCGAGGCAACAAGAAGAATTGTCCCGGGGGTAACTGCCCTTCGGATGGCTTCGGGATCGGCCCGTTTATCTTCCCTGACCGGGGTAAGGATGATTTCCACATTTAGGTAATGGGCCGCTTTCAGGAATGCTGGATGGGCTGATTCAGGCATAACGATCCCTGGAGCTTTTAACTCCGGATGCTCCGCACGTGCTTTGTCCCTGGCTGCTTTGACTGCAAGGAATATGCTCTCTGTGCCTCCTGATGTGAAGGTCCCGGCTGCGTCAGGTCCCCCGTGAAGTAATCCGGTTACCATTTGAACTATCTCATTTTCAAATAGTTTGATTGATTTGAAAAGAGAGCTGTTAAGGGCATTTTCGCTGCCAAACAACTGATGGGCTTTCGCGGCAACAGCGGCTGTTTCTTCACCGGGATGAAACACGTAGCCGAATATCCTGCCTTCTTTCCAGGAGGCGTCCTTTGATTTTATATCCTGCATTTCGCTGAAGAGCTCAGTTGCAGGAATCCCCTTCTCCGGAAATGACTTTCTTACTTCCTTCATTGCATGGGTTTATTAAGTAAATCAAAGTTACTCAGTAAAACAACCCGAGTCAATTATTTCTCGGGTCAGGAGAATTGTCGTGGTATTATCCACCGGGGGCTTCAGCCCCCTATGGGCTATAATGGGACTAAAGTCCCGAAAAAAGGGGGGGCCTCATAACCGTCAGCTGAAGCTGACGGTAACTCTTACTGCTGATGTTGATTAATATCCTGTGGAACAATAATTTACCGTTGGCTTCAGCCAATGGGAAGGAGCCTCCACGCTCCTTCCGGGGGCTTAAGCCCCCTTGAGATTTTTCCCGAGGACAAAATCCCTTGACTGCAACAATGGTATTCGTAACTGTCAATTGTAACAAGTACAAAAAACACGTTATGCATATGTGGCTTCAGCCACATCGATTAATTATGCAATAAATGCGTACAAAGTAAATGGAGAGACAGCGGTGGTAAGACAGTGTGTGAGCAAAAGTGAGGCAGAACAACAATTTCTTTTTATATTATATATCGTTTCAGGTAAAAAAATTGTTGTAAAACGATAAGCCAGATATTGATTTACGATAAAAATTCGTGAGTTTAATGGGCTATGAGCTATCAGCAATCAGATGGCAGAAATTTTTCATGGTAAATGACTTGCCCTGACGCTAACGGTCAGGGTCTCTGCTAGGCTCCCACACGACCTTCTTCGGCAAGTGGGTCCTGAAAGGGAGAGACTTCAATATTGTTAAAAAACTACTGCCAGTCGCAGACGAAGCTTGTGATCTCGTGCTTCTGTTGTTCTTTCTTCAGTTGTTCTTTTTCCCTGATCTGGCTCTGAATCCTCATATAGTGTTCTTTGAGCCTTCTGGCGTTTTCCTCAAGTTGTTTTTCCAGGCTAAGCTTATAGGGACTTATCCTGACTCCTTTGTTCAATTCCTGTGTTTCCATAGTTGCCAGTTTTACTTTATGGTACCTAATCCATAAGCAGGTGACACATATTAAACGTATAACCTGACAAAATATTCTTAAACCACAGCAAATTATTAGTTGCTGCAGCCTCCTCAGTTCCTCAAAGAAGGCCAGCACCCCGTTTGTTTAGTTGTTAATCAGTATTTAATTGTGCTAAATTCCAGAATTGGAAAGGTGAAAGATGCTGGCCGAAATCAAAGTTACGAAAAACCAGAGAAAATAAGTCCTTTGTTCAAGAAACAATAATCTTCAAGTTATGAACACAAAAAATCACCTTCTCCCGAACCTGGCCGGAAGTCAAAATTTCCAGGATGTAAAACAATCAGGGTGTGAAATGGGATATTATTTTTTCCTGATTATCAGGTTGAGCAGGAACAGGATAATAATGGCGCCTATTGCCCCCGTCAGTATGGCGGCGACCCAGCCTGTGCCCAGGCTTAAACCAAGTTTGCCAAGAAGCCAGTAACCCAGAAAGCTTCCTGCGATACCCACAATGATGTTGCCAATAAGGCCAAGACCACTGCCTTTGTAGAGCACGCTTCCAAGCCAGCCGGCTAAAGCGCCAATCAGAAGAGTTACTAATATTTCCATTTTAAGCGGTATTGATGAGAAATTTTAAGTATCACAATTTAGAAAATATTATGTTATAAAACAACCCCGAAACCTTTAAAAAAAAGACCACTGAAATGGACATTATAGTATCTTAGCTTAGTCTGACGGAACAGGTACTTTTGGCGGGTGAAATTATCCAGGGGGAAATGAATCCGTCCCCGATATGTGCTCCTTCCCCCCTGGGGGAAGGCTGGGAAGGGGGTACATTTCAAATTGATACAAATTTTGCACAGACCCCCTTTCCCGTCCCGCAATGCGGGAGGCTTTGCGCGATCCTTCACCCTTGGGAGACGGGAGGTAAGAGGGAAAATTGTAATTATTAATTTTATTCATCATTGCCGATAGTCATTAAAATTAAACTTATTTCATGATGAAAAAATCAGATTCAAAATCCGGATTATTGCTGACATTCATGTTGTTGATCTTCCTTCTGCCGGTATTCCAGGCGTTGAAAGCTGAGCCAAAGCCGAAGGAAAGAAATATTCTTGCAGCTGAAGCCAAAGCCATTGGTCTGTCAGGGGCCATTATAAACGATAACACATGGAACAAGCTTCCGGGGTATAAGGACCGGCAGTTCTGGGAAGGCCTTTCAGGCAGCATCAGGCAGGAGTATATAAAAAATGCCGAGGCTTATCTCGCTTATGACTGGCCCGTTGTAAAAGCAACCGATTATCTCGAGTTCATTCGCTCTGGCGACCGCAGGCAGAGCGTTTACTCTGCCTGCAGCAATGCCCTCATTTCGCTTGTAATGGGTGAGCTTGTTGAAGGCAAAGGCCGGTTTATTGACCAGATAGTGAATGCAGTGTGGTATTACAGCGAACAGACATGGTGGGGCTGGTCGGCACACCTTGGCGCCCAGAAGGCAGGATCGGGACTGCCCGATGCAAATGAGCCTTACGTGGATCTGGGAGTGGGGGAGGTGACAAGCAATCTGTCGATGACATGGTACTTGTTCAAGGACGAATTTGACAGGATTCACCCTCTCATCTCACAAAGGCTGAAGCAGGAAATAGAACAGAAGGCACTCGATCCGTATTTTGCAAGGGATGACTGGGGTTATATGGGATTCAGAGGAGGCCGTCCGAACAACTGGAATCCGTGGATAAACTACAATATGCTGACAAGCTATCTGCTTATGGAAACAGATCCGGCGAGAAAAACAGCGCAGGTGAACAAGATTCTGAATTCACTGGATAAGTTCCTGAATGGTTATTCTGACGACGGGGGCTGCGATGAGGGTCCTTCGTACTGGGGAGCTGCGGGGGCACTTTTATATGAATGCCTCGAGATAATGAAGAATGTAACAGACGGGAAATTCGATGTGTTTGACGATCCTCTGATACAGAACATGGGTAATTACTTTTACAAGGTGAACATTCATGCACCTTACTTCATAAATTTTGCCGATGCCGATGCCACTACAGGAGGTAATCCATCGGTAGTTTACAGATATGGCAAGGCAATAAGCGATCCTGTGATGCAGAAGTTCGGAGCCTACCTTGCTGAACTCGGAAAATGGGGAGAGAAAGCAATGCCGGGTAGAATCTTTGACCAGGTAAGGAATCTCGGTCTGATAAGCGAGATCAGGACCTCAGAGGCAAAAGAAGCCCTGGTGGCCGGTTTCTGGTTCCCGGACACTGAGGTTGCAGGTGCAAGGGACAGGGAAGGAAGCTTCTCCGGTTTCTTCTTTGGTGCAAAAGGAGGCTTCAACGCCGAAAGCCACAATCACAATGATGTCGGCTCGTGCCTGATGTATTTCGACGGTAAGCCATGTCTTATCGACCTGGGAAGGGAAGAATATGTGGCGAAGACTTTCGGCCCGCGGCGATATGAAATATGGACGATGCAATCGGGATATCATAATCTTCCTGTAATAAACGGTACCGATCAGAAGGATGGAGAAGCCTTTAAGGCCGGGAATTCTTCTTTTACATCCAATGCCAGGTCAGCAGCATTTGCAACCGACATAGCCGGCGCTTATCCCGAAGGGGCAAAGGTACTAAGCTGGATCCGGACCTATACCTTAAACAGGGGCAGGAGCTTCGTGATAAGCGATAAGTATGAACTCAAGGAGGTGACCGGTTCACCCACAACCTCGAACCTGATGACTTACTGCAAAGTCACTAAGGTTAAGCCCGGATTGCTGAAATTTGAAGGTGACGGATTCACTCTCAATATGACATATAATCAACGAGTGTTAACTCCTGAAATTGAGTACATAGAGATTACTGACCGGACCCTGAGGAGATACTGGCCCAACGGAGTGACAAGGGTAAAACTGAAGGTGAATAATCCGGGTTTGAAAGGGAATAAAAGTGTGGTTTTTACAAAGGGATGAAGTAAACACTCTCAGGAGGAGTAAACATCCGGAAACTACTTGATATTCAAACCGTAAAAATCAACGCAATTCAGTCCGAGAATTTTTTGCCGTACTTCATCCTGCATTCCTGAGATGTAGTCTTCAACGATATTGATCACTTCCCGGTATTCCCTGCTCACAAGGCATACCGGCCAGTCGCTGCCTGTCATCAGACGGTCGGGTCCGAAGGCTTTGAAGACGACATCAAGGTAAGGCAAGAAATCCCCGGGAGTGTGGTTTATCCAGTCCGCTTCAGTCACCATTCCGGAAAGCTTGCACCATACATTTTTGTTCTCTGAAAGCATCATGATGTCATCTTTCCAGGGATCTGTCACCCGGTCCTTTATAAGCGGTTTGGAGATATGATCAACAACGAACTTCTGTTCAGGGAACATTGAAACCACAATCCGGGCAACCGGCAGATGCTTCGGAAAAAGAAGCAGGTCGTAAGTCAGATTGTATTCTTTTAAAATACTGATCCCTTTAAGGAAGTCATCATGAAGCATGAAGTTATCTTCAGGCTCTTCATGAACTACATGGCGCACCCCAACTAATTTTAGCGATTTGCAGAACTCATCAAGCTGTCTTTTCAGATCATCCTCCGAACAAAGGTCAACCCATCCCACGACACCTTTAATGAAATCGTGCTTCTCGGCCAGGTTCAGAAGCCAGCGTGTCTCCTCCGGGGTTTGTCTGGCCTGAACAGCTACCGATCCGGCGAACCCGGCTTCAAGCAATCCGGGTTCAAGATCGTCTGCAAGCCAGTCGCGCTTCAGGATCTTCATCCGATCGTCGATCCAGCCATAATCTGTTGTATTATATTTCCAGAAATGCTGGTGGGAATCAATCTTCACTGTTTGAATTTTAATAGTATTTTCAGATGCTTATGGGGTTCCTGTTCAAGCATTTCAAATGCCTTCTGAGTTTCGGAAGGATGCAGTATGTCTGTAACAATAGCATCAGGTTTAAGGGTTCCCCTGTTCAGGTTATCTATCGTTTCAGCAAATTCACCGTGTGAAACCCGGGATGTCATTATCATGCCCTCTTTCCAGATCAGTTCTTTCATTACAATTGGCGACGGCTCTGATGAAAGGCCAAGAACGCAGACGGTACCGCCGCCCCTGATTGACTGGATGCATCCTCTTACCGGATTTACAAGTCCCGGCAGATCCTTTGTGTGACCTACGGCTTCAAATGCAATATCAACGCCTTCACCGCCTGTAAGCTCTTTTACCCTGTCGACTGCATTCACTTTTAAAGCATTGATTATATGAATATCGTTATATGCGTTTTTAGCAATTGCTAGCCTTTCATCAAGGATATCGACCATTATCACTGTATTCTGTGTCTTGGTTCTCAGTGCCTGAAGAATGCTCTGTCCGACCTTGCCGGCGCCCCATATCACTACCAGGTCGCCCTCCTTTACTTTAGCCCTTTTGCAGGCATGAAATCCGATCGATAGAACTTCGACAAGGGCAGCATGTTCATCGGATATATTATCTGTAACTTTATAAAGCATTGTTTCAGGGACTTTCATATACTCGCTGAAACCGCCGTCAAGATCAATGCCGACCAGCTTCAGGGTTGTACAGGCGGGGTAATGATGTCTGAGGCAGGCAGGGCAATGACCGCACCATATTATGGGATCAACTGCTACCCTGTCGCCCGGCTTGTGATTCTTAACATCGGGTCCGGTTTCAACAATAGTGCCGGCAAACTCATGTCCCTGTATAAGCGGCAGTGAGGTTCGCGGATGAAATTCTCCCATAAAAACATGCTGATCGCTCCCGCAGATGCAGGCATAGCTGACTTTAATGAGAACTTCATTTCCACTGATCTCAGGAATTTCTGCCTGTTTCCACTCAACTTTCCTGTATTGCGTCAGAACAGCCGCATTCATCTTTTTCATAATAATTCCGTTATTTTTATTACTGTTGAAGTTTTTCAAAGGTAGGGATAATCCCTGTCAATAAGTTCTTTCTCAATCATCTCCTTCCAGAAGTCCCGCGGAATTTCGCATTCAACCGATTCAACATTCTTTTTAATCCGACCGGGTACGGATGTGTTGAGGGAAACGCTTATTACTCCGGGAGGTGTCAGGGCAAACCGGACACATGCGTTTGCAGGAACGACATTATGTTTTTTGCAAACAGAAAAAAACTTGTCTCGCCATTGAAACTTAAGTCTGTTTTCTTCGGAATCCGGTTTTAACCTTACGTAGTCGAAGTATTCGCCGCCGGTAAGGAAACCGGCATGAAAAACAGCTGAGTTGATAATTACAGTGCCTTTTTCCTTAAGCTTCTCCATGAAATCGAGCAGGTCCTTCGGGTGCCTGTAGATAGTCATACTGTTTGCAAACATTACCCAGTCGAGATCAACTTCATTTGCTATCATTTTGATAGTAAGCCAGTTCTTGGCTCCGACTCCAATGGCTTTTACCTTTCCCTCTGATTTCAGCATTGACAAAGCCTTGTACGCATCAAGGATATTTCTGAAACGCTTGTCAAATTCTCTGCTGTTGCCGGCTGAGGCAAGGTATTCATCCGGATCGTGAACTGACAGCATCTGAGGTTTGTATTTCCCCCCAAGCAGTTCGTTTCCCTGTTCCATGCATTCCACTATCCCGTTGAAACTGATGCTTTGTCTGGCATCATGCCCGATATCGATCCAGACACCCTTCTCAAACAAGGGTTCCGGACCCGTGAGCGGTGTGCGGAGCCAGCCCAGCTTGTTGCTGATTATGATATCCTCTGCCGGTATTTCCAGTTTTCCCAGGATCCCGCCAAGCTTTTCAAGAGCCAGCCCCGCACCGTATTTGCCTGCACTGTCGAAGGCAACAGGTTTCGGAACGTGCTTAAGGCATTCCCTGACAATGGCGGTTTTGGTTTCATCGCTTAAAGCAGAGTAAAGATTTCCGAATGCGCTGGTGCCGAATATAATCGGGGGCAGCTCGATGCCGGTCTTTCCGGCAGGTGTGTGTTCCATTGAAATTCTTTGAATGCAAGATAAAAATTCTCCGGGAAATTGTGATTTTAAATTATCTGTATGTCAGGAACGAACCCCTGAATTTATGCCGTTTTGACATGTCATTTCAGATTTGGCACAATAAATGCTGATTCTTACAACGGGTTGATTACTAAAAAAACTGAGAAATGAAGAGATTGTTATTTGTGTTGGTTCTTGTCTCCGTCGGGTTATCAGCATATCCTCAATCCAGGGGAAAGATGATGCCTGTGACCACATCATCAAAGAAAGCTTTATCGTTGTATGATCAGGCGGTTAAGTATTACGATGCGGTAAATATCGACAAGGCACTGGAAACTTTCAGTGATGCCCTGGGGGAGGATTCTGATCTGTTCATGGCAAATTACCAGCTGGCGCTTTACTCCCTGATGAACGAGTCGCCCGAAAATTTCAGGAGATATTCAAATGCTGCCATCAACTGCAAGGCAAAGCTGAGTGAAGGGGAGGAGTTGCTGAAAGAGGCGGTTGTCAGGTTGAGGGATGGATCGGTGGACGTCACCGACCTTGGCAGGAAGCTGGTGGACATGTATCCCGGCGATCCGGCTTCATATAACCAGCTTATTTCCTTTCAGTCAATTACCGGCGAGATTGAGGAGATGGTTGAGACAATTCTCAGGGCAATAACAGTGTCGGGGGATCCTGCTCCGTTCTACAACCAGCTTGGTTACGCTTACCTGAATCTGAAACAGGAAGAAAAGGCCGAAGAGGCTTTCGACAAGTACATCGGACTTGATCCAAAAAACCCGAATGTATATGATTCAAAAGGCGATTATTTCATGTATGTGAAGCAATACGACAAGGCTTATGAATCGTACATGAAGGCACATTCGATCGATTCCTCATTCAGTGAGGAAAAAGCCCGGATGGCCCAGCAGCTTTATGAGCAGGAGAAAGGGCGAAGGCTGCAGGTTATTCCGATGTAAAGAAAAGCACGCCTCACACCGCTCAGTGGCTAAGCCGCATAAACCTTTCTATGTTCCTGATGAGCACCATTTCCACCAGCCGTGGAAAAATGGGATGAAGAAGGGCCGTCAGCTTGCCGAGCGGCGAAAGGGCCGTTATGAACCTTCTCTTTTCTATGCTCCGTACCACAGCTTTTGCGACCGAGCGCTGAGTCATGACACCCCTGCCTTTGCGCGGATTGATGGGGATCCTGGTACCGTCGGCCGCAATGGTCTCCTTGTCCGGATCGTTTTCAGTATAACCAACATGCACCAGACCGACATGCAGTCCTGAACCGCTTTCCTCTATCCTGATGGATTCAGCAAGAGCGCGGAGCGACATCTTGGAGGCACTGTAAACCGATTGATAGGGGAGACCCCTGATGCCCGAAACGCTCGAGATGAACACCAGGCTTCCCCTGGATTTTTTCAGATGTTTCATTGCGGCGATGGTGACATTGGCTGCAGTGAATACATTTGCTTCAAAAACTGTCCTGAATATGGAGGGATCGAGGTCAGCCAGGTTTCCCCGCATCGAGAGGCCTGCGTTGTTTATGAGTATGTCTATGGTGCCGAAAGCCTTTATTGCTTCTTCAATAAGATGTTTGCCTCCCTCTGTAGTTGCGATATCGCTGCAAACACATGTTACATCAGGGGTGATCTGCCTTATATCAGCCTCAGCCATCCGGAGGCGTTCTTTGTTCCTGCCGCTGAGTACGATCTTTGCACCCTTTTGAGCGAGCTCGGTGGCAATAGCTTTTCCAATACCGCGTGCTGAGCCTGTTATAACGGCAACTTTTCCGTAAACTGACGATTCGCTTTTTAGCAGTTCAGTCATGACGGTAACAGGAGAAGGATAAAAAATTCAGTTCCTAAAATACCGAAGACTTCAATAATGAAACTAAAATCAAAATTAGGTAATATTACTGAATATCAGTAAAGTCAGAGCTAAAAAAATACTGATTCAGCTGTTCATCCTTTTTGAGATGCAGGAGGTGATCAGCCGGAAATCCGGGCAGCTTTCTTCTGGGCTGTCAGCGCCAGCCAGGAGGCAAGGAAGCAATGTTCCTGCGGCATGGCTGTTTCGGTGCGGTTGACAACGTCGTCGACCAGTTGTTCCCCGTAGGGCATGTAAACCTGCGAGCAATCGAAGTACTTTGTTTCCTTGTGATTAACAAGGAAAAGGTGGTTTCCTCCCTTTCTGCCGGTTATGTCGATGTATTTCCTCATTTCGATGTAGCCGTCGGTTCCGAGGATGAAGGTTCTGCCGTCGCCCCAGGTTGCGAGCCCGTCGGGAGTGAACCAGTCGATCCGGATATAGCCCGAAGCATTGGGGCTCCTCACTATCATATCTCCGAAATCCTGGTATGCCGGATACTTTGTTGTGTTGAAGTTGCCGATCTGGGATAGGGCCACTTCAGCTTTTGATGATCCGGTGTAAAACAGGAACTGGTCGCACTGATGCGATCCGATGTCGCAAAGAATGCCTCCGGCCTTCCCGGGATCAAAGAACCAGTCGGGACGGGAGGACGGATTCATCCTGTGGGGACCGAGGCCTATTGTCTGAACTACCTTGCCGATAGCCCCTTCGCGGATAAGTTCCCCGGCTTTTACCGATGCCGGATTACCCAGACGTTCGCTGTACATGATCGAATAGATGCGGTTCGTCTGTTTCTGTATCTTCTTAACCTCCTTAAACTGGCTCATTGTGACAATTCCGGGTTTATCGGCCATAAAATCTTTGCCTGCCTTCATCACCCTGACGCCCAGGGGAGCCCGGTCGACCGGGATCGATGCACTGGCAACCAGATGAACGGAGCTGTCCTCCAGGATCTCTTTTTCGCTGCCGGCAACCTTCACATCGGGGTATCGCTTTGTGAAACCCTTCAGCAGGTCAGGTTCAATTGCAAACACTGAAACCAGTTTCCCTCCGCCGCCTATCAGGGCATCGGCCATGCCATAGATATGTCCGTGGTTGAGGCCTATGACCGAGAACCTTATTGAATTGGACGGTGCGGGTCTTTTTTCGGGCTTAAGTATTACCTCTTCCGGATTGGATGTGTTATACAGGTCCCTTGAGAAGATCTCCGGGGGAAACATTGACAAAGCTGAGAGTCCTGTTGCTGAGGCCAGGGACTTTCTTATGAATGAGCGGCGGCTGCTTTTCATGATCTTTAAGTTGATTGTTTGAATGGATTACTCAAAACTACAAAAAAACCAGGAGAAATTACCGGAGGCGGTGAGGTATGAAATTTCATGGGGATGACGGATGTTCTGTGCCAGACTCAGGCCGTAGGCCTTGAATGATTTAGGGATGGGCGTAGCCCGTCCTATTGGACGCCAATCGATGCGAAGCCCCGTATGGGGCGAAATAGGTTGCCTTAAACGGGGCGTTGTCCCGCTCTATAATATTTCTCCCCTAACGGGGCTGGAAGAACGTTTTCATTAGATACGAAACGAGGCCTCTACATTTATTTTTTAATAAACTCCACCCTCCGATTCATTGCCTTGTTGGCTGGAGTGTCGTTGGGAGCAACCGGTTTGCTTTCGCCGGCACCTTCGGTTTCCATGCGTGATGCCTCGATACCGAATTTCGATGAAAGTTCTTTCTTAACCGACTCAGCCCTGCGTTTTGAAAGGTCGAGATTCAGGGCATCGTCGCCGTCGCTGTCGGTGTGGCCGGTTATTTTTACACTTACTCCGGGATTTTCCTTCAGCACATCGGCGATGCTTTTGAGGGTGCCGTATGATTCGGGTTTAATGTCGGCTTTATTTACGTCGAAAGTTATGCCGTATGTGACAAGCTTTCCTTCTGTGATAAGCTTGCTGCGGGTGTCGGGTGATGCTGTGGTGATCTTAAGGTTGGTCACCATCGGCCAGCTGGCACGGTCCCATCCTGAGAACAGGAACCTGTTGAATTTTGTATGAGCATAGATATTTGTGGGAACATCTACAGTCTTTGTTCCCTGATGATAGATTCTCACTCTTCTCTTCTGTATCCAGATGATGACGTGATTGACCTGTTCACGAACCACCGGATTCTTCGCTCCCTGTCCGTCGATCCAGTCCCCCTCAGGATTATTGGTGTATCCTCTGGTCTCCCACCCATCTTGCTTCAAGGTTAAATGAAAACCGCTTTTCCCGGGATAGAGATCGTCATTGATTTCTTTTTTATTTTCCGGATCTTCTTCATAAAGTGTCAGGACGATACCACGGTCATAATCCTTGTCGGGAATGATATCAAATTCTATTATAAAGTTGTCGGGAAAAGGGATCTCCTTTGTGTAGCAGTAAACGGCATCCTCGCCGTTCAGGTGGAGCCATTTTCCGGGAACTATATTCACTGATTTGACCTCGCCGCTTCCGTTGGAAGTCCAGAGTGCTGGAAAATCGCCTATCTGATCCTGGGAGAAATCCTCGAAAAACAGGATTTTGTCTCCCGGGACAAAATCATACTGGGTGAAGCTTTCGAGTTTTTGCGGGGCCGGAGATGCCGAAGCCTGGTTGTCATCCCGGGCATCGTCTGATTCCTGTTCATTTTCTCCTGAATCCTGATCTGCATTATCTTCTTCAGACTCTTCTTCCTGGTTATTTTTCTTTTTAAAGAGTTTCACGGCGCCCTGTTCAAGTTTATCAAATCCGGCATCGATGCCCTGATCGATCCTTGAATTTGCCCTGTCGGTTCCCTTGTTTTTTACTGACTCTTTCGGATTAATTATCTGAGCTGTAACGCCGGAGCCCAGCATTAGAATAAATACCATCATGAGAAACGGCAAAAGAATATTTTTCTTCATAAGACCAACCATTTAATTGAAATGATAAAACAAGTAAAACAAGAAAATCCTGATGACGGGCGATAGTAAAAAAACGACAAAACCATTTTTCCTGAAATTCAGAGCTCTCTTCCTGAAAGGATCTTTGCTACTTTCAGGTTTCTCCTGAAAAAATGGTCGGGGGTTTCACCTGTAATTGCTTTGAAGTCTTTTATTAAATGAGTCTGGTCATAATAGTTGCCCATATACACAAGATCTTGATAGTCAAGATTTTCATTAGCATTGATCCTGTTCCACAGATAGTTTATCTTAATTATGCGTTCGAGCTTTTTGGGAGTGATTCCAAGTCTGTCGCTTAACCTTCTCTGCACGGTTCTCTCGCTTACCGAAAAACCTCTGATAATCCTGTGCAGGGCAGTGGAAGTGCTGTTGTTAAGGATCTTATCATACATCAGATCCGTTTCATCCGGTATATATTCTCCGGGATGAAGTTTATGGATAAACCGTGAAAAAACCTCAATCCTTCCTGAAAGGTTGTGTTGCTTCTTCATCTTTTCCCATAAAGGTCTGAATACGGGTTCTGAAACAGGGATATAAATCAGCTTGCCGGGGATCATGCTTATTCTGAGCACCCTGGAGAGAACGGTTGGTTTGCAGGTGGCTATGAATACCTCGGTTTCACCTTCAATCATAATCGAGTTTGCAGTCGGGCAAAGGGGCGCCATGAAGAAAGGGGGAAGCGGCTGGTTTGCCGGCTTAATAATTCGTGGCAGGTTGCCGAAATGAAAGACAAGGGATGTGTCAGCCCGGGGTACAAATTTATCGGTCAGTGGATTACTGCTATCATAATGGATTGCTTCAAATTGTCTGACAAGCCAGGAAATGTCGTTTCCCGGCTTGAAAAATTCAGCTTCGGGTGCCATGGGTTTATGGGTGTATTCAGAGCTTAAATTTACCCATAAAACGCAAAGGTCAGGTTAATTTTTGAGCAATGTGAAGATTTAGTTGATGGGTGGCTCCGGGAACGTTCATCCATCACTCTTCAAATTTTACCTTTCCGAGGATAAGATCTTCAAGAGTTACCGAATTGAAATAATTATAAATCAAATTATTAAGCTGGTCCCAGAAACCACGGGCACGACACCCGTCGCTCATGTTGCAATGATGGGTGCCTGAAAGACATTCCACAACGCATATCCCCGGTTCAAAAGCCCGGTGGATATCAAAAACGGTTATCTCAGAAGGTTTGCGTGTAAGTAAGTATCCGCTCTTCTTCCCTTTTGCATTGCTTATAAGTCTGGCTGTTTTGAGAGCGTGGATAATATGATCAAGGTATTTAACTGACAATGACTGATTGGCAGCAATGTCTTTCTGAAAGACGCCTTTATCTGGCTGACTTCCGGCAATTTCGATCATGGTTCTTACTCCGTATCGGGTGCGGGTACTAATTTTCATCGGGTAACTGCAAAAGTGTTCTCAGGCGTAAAATTAATCATTAAGCTGAAACTAACAGATATCTCATTTCTTACTTTAATCAGTCCGTTAAGTTTTTGAGGCGGGGGTATATTGAAGTCTGTAAGTTTAAGCATTTCCGCACCTCTGATTGTAGAGTTATTTCCGCAACTGACAAGCTCGCAGTCAATTGCGTATACTCTGGTTACGCCGGCCAGTGTAATCCCCACATTGTATTTTAAATGGCTTACACTGTCTGTGTGTTTTTCGGTACTGAAATCAATGAACCTGATGGAGATATAAGGAAATCTGCTTTCCTGCATCTGATGAAGGAAATCCTTGTACATATGAGGATTGCTTGCTTCAAAATCTCTTACCGGGATAAACAATTCCGTACCGTTCCAGAGCATGTTGTTTCGCGGATTGCTGACCTGGTCGGGTGGAGGGTTTTTAAATGTGAAGCTGAAGCGGTTTACATTTGATTCGCCCATGATAACAAGGTAGCTTATACACATCGGGGGAACTTCCTTTTCCCTGTTTTCAGGATACGACGAATATATTACTCCCCCGGTTCGGAGGAGTAATAAAATCATTGGTAATATCCTGAATAACTGTACCATTTCAAAAAGAAATTGCAGCCTCGACCATCATGCCTTTAAAGCCTGCCTCTGATCCGTACAAGGAATCAAATCCATTATAATCCTGATTGACATATTCAAGTTTGAGAAGAACACTTTCGAGCAGTTTCCAGCCGGCGGCTGCCTGAAATCTTGTAATATCCTGGTCATTCTTGTTCCAGGCCCTGTTGTACCGCAATCCGCAGTAGAATTGTTCATCACCGCCGAAGCGGTATAAACCTTCTGCAGCATACTGGGAGAGCTCCACGGAAGAACCGGACAGCGTAGTGCCGCTCATTTTCTCAAATGTTCCGAAGACTTCGAATCCCCTGTAACGGGTAAACAGGTTTGCCATAAATGCGTTATTTCTGTCTGTAAAGCCGGGGCTCCATGATCCCGAAGTATGGTTTTTTGTAATGTCAACGTCATTTGCACTATTGGTTACCCTGTTCATGACCAGGTAATAGCGCGATCCTGCCCTGTCGCCGTTATAAAGCGATCCAAAGTGATGATTGGGGCTATGATACCCTGATACTGTAAACCTGAGACGCCAGTCATCAGTGACGTTACTGTCGTATCCTGCCTTCCAGTAGAAAGCCAGTTCCCGGTGAGTGTCGTAGGCTGTATATCCCGTTGTGGGGCTGTATCCTGCCAGGGCCGGCTTTAGTGATCCTGTTGAGAGGGCGCCCATAAGGAGCAGTCCGTTTGACCGGAACATGAGTTCAGCTGCAATCTGAGTACTGAAAGCATCGACAATATAATTGCCCACAAACGGATTGGAGATTACATGGCCGTTATCGGAGCGCCTGAAATGGGCATCTCCGAAATTGATATCCATATCCCCGACCTTGAGTGTCAGATAGTCCATGACCCGGTCAAGTCGTTCTGACTTTAAGAACGGGAGTTCGTCGATTATAAGGTATCCGCCCTTGACCCAGGTTTCATTGTGATGTCGTGAGGAGAGATATGTGGTAAGATTGACTTTAATGCCGGGAGCCAGCAGCGATTCTATTATCATATTTGCTGTGGGAAGGTTGAAGCCTGTGCCCAGTGGTATCAGGGCACTGTCGGCTTGATGACTGATCATCTGGTATTGCATGGAAAAATCGGCACCCAGCCTGACCTTGAGTTTCTCAAAGTCCTTCCCGTCCAGTTTGGACTCCTCAAATTGTGCAAATGCCGCTACTGAAAGAAGTGTCCCAAAAAGCGATAGAAAAAAGAATTTTTTCATTTATATAATTATTATTTGTTTAGTGCCGAAATCGCGTTATTTGGTGAAAGCTCGAAAGAAAGTTCAAATGAGACGGTTACATCGTTACCGGTTTTAAGAGTCCCCAATAAGGCGGTGGGAGCCTTGATCTCAAAATCGCTCATCCTTAAAGGCTTTTCCCCCTTTACGTGAAGTTTGCCGTCTGCAAGGTGACCATCCACGGGAACTTCAACCTGTTTTGCAATTCCATTGATTGTGAGCACACCGGAAATTGTTGATGAAAATTTCCCGTCAATTACCCTGAGTGCCGATTTATCAGCAGATGAAAAATGGATTTCAGGATGTTTTTCTACATTAAGTGCATTATGAGTCTTATTTGTCATTATTGAATTATCGCTGATAATTGAAGCAGCCTTGCATTTAAAATTAACCATGTCGATCATGGGTGATGAAGCTCCATCGGTTGAGAGCTTCATTTCAATACTGAATTCCTCTGCTGCCTCCTGCCAGTCGTGCAGGTTAGAAGTTCCGGAGATCTTAACTTTGCTTTCCTTTTCAATAAGAACCGGATTTTGTGCTGATGCCAGAGGATACAAGGCAACCAGTAAAACTGCAGTCAATATCTGTCTTAGTGTTTTGATTTTCATTATGCGGCATTATTAATACTATATATCCTATTAAATAAGTAGGATAAAATTAGATCAAAAAAGTAACACTTGGAAATACAAGGACGGGTTTTTACTTAAAAGTTGTAAATATCATATAATTACTCTCCTGACCCTTCTGATTACTGTTGGTTGCGAGGTAAATGACCCGGAGGATCCGCCGGAATAGAAGGCTCAGGAAGTTGTACCGCATGGGTTCAGAATTTTTTCACGGGGGAGAAAAGATTGTGGACAAAATGTGACGCTACACTATATGTAAGGGCTGTACGTGCTTTCTGAAATTCAGGAGTTCTTTATGAAATACGATCCGATTATGACCTGGTGAGGATTTTTTCTCCGAAGACAGGGTGTCTTTCAGCCGCCATCATCACTATTCTTTTTGCCATCTGGCCGTATGTATAATTACTTGCCTCTGCTGCAAGAGCAAAACTGGTATCAAAACTGATGTCGTTATTTGGATTGATATCGAGAAGGTAGAATTTCTCGTCGCGCAGCCTGAAGTCGAACCTGGCATAATCGAGGCAGCCGAATCCGTGCCATGTGGCCAGTGCCTTGTTTTCCAGCTTTCTATATAATCTTTCATCGAGCGGGGCCGGAATCAGGGTTTCAATTTTTTCATAATGGCCCGATCCGGGAATAAACTTTGAATCGTAGGTGCAGAGCCGTTCATTGGTTTTACTGAAGGCGGAAAAATCCATTTCAGCCAGGGGAAGGATTTCAGGTTGCCCGTTATTCCAGACTGATACATGGAACTCGCGACCGTCAATAAAATCCTCGACCATAGCCGGCTGATTCAGTTCGTTGTTTACCAGCCTGATCTGCTCCCTTAGCGAAGAAGTGTCGCTTACAACCGACTTGTCTGTCAGAGTCAGGCTGCAGTGTTCGCTTGAGGGTTTCACTATGGCGGGGAAGAGCGTCCAGCCGGCAGCCTCCTCAGGAGCAAGGAGAGCGCCGTATGGTACCCTTATGCCGAGGGAAATCAGAAGTTCCTTGGTTTTCTGCTTGTCGTAGCTCAGTTCAATTACCTCCGGGACGTTTCCGGTATAGGTGAAACCCTTCAACTTGAGGATCTCGGCTACCCTTCTCTCGCTGTAAGGAATTCCGGGCAGGGCTTCGCAGAGGTTGAAGACTATTGTGTCTTCGGGAGTATGTTTATCAAGGACTATCTCAAGACGTGGATTGTTAAGTTCTTCAAGAAATGTTTCAATACCTTCTTTTCTTAGCGCCTCATACAGTATCCGGCCGGAAGTACGGGCATCACTGATTTCTGTCGAATCCCAGTTTTTTTCTATGTTATATAATACAAGAACCTTCAAAAAATTGCTTTGTCACAGATGAATAATTGCTATGTCGCTAAACTAAAAAAAATGTTTTGAAACATGGGGAAAAACGATTGTTTTTTATCCATTAAATACTTTTTTTTTTAACCTTTTTACAGCCTGTTTTCTCGATTAACGGTCTGGTTTTTACGCCGGTTTGCGTAATGAGATCATTTTCACAGGTGTTAAGGCATTAGGCATGAGGCAAAGGCGTAAAGGCGTAAAGGCGTAAAGGCGCAAAGGTAACGCCGGTCATGCCGGTCGTTTCCACGGATAACGACTGGCAGAACCGGCAGAACTGGCCCGAACCGTAGTAAATAACTCCGTGGTTAAACGCAACCTCTTTTCCCCTTCCCCCACTATCCCTTTCGCCCCCTCATGGCACTTTCATTTAATTTTGCATTGTGCCTCTGGCTTTCATAACTTTATCCTTATAATCGAACGGTATGGCTTCCCTCATCCCGGGATATGAGTATGATATATTCGTCAGCTACCGGCAGAAAGACAATAAACACGATGGCTGGGTGACGGAATTTGTCAATAATCTTAAGGGAGAACTTGAATCAACCTTTAAGGAGGAGATCAGTGTATATTTTGATGTCAATCCCGATGACGGGCTCCTTGAGACCGATGATGTGGATGAATCCCTGAAGCAGAAGCTGAAATGTCTTGTTTTCATCCCGATACTGTCCAGGACCTACTGTGACCCCAAATCCTTTGCATGGGAGCATGAGTTTAAAGCATTTGTTGAACAGGCATCGAAAGACCGGTATGGGCTGATGATAAAGCTTCCAAACGGAAATGTAGCAAGCAGGATCCTGCCTGTCCGGATCCATGATCTTGACGAAAACGACGTAAAGCTTTGTGAATCGATACTGGGAAGTTTTCTGCGGGGTGTAGAGTTTATTTACAGGGAACCAGGAGTGAACAGGCCACTCCGTTCAAATGAAGAGAATCCTCACGATAATCGTAAACATGCCATTTACCGGAACCAGGTAAATAAAGTCGCCAATGCAATCAAGGAGATAGTTTTATCGCTGGGACAGAAGGAACAACCGTCTGAAACCGGTGAGGAAAAGATCATCCTGCAGGAACCGGTAACCAGGCTTACAGGAAGGGCAAAGATTTTTGCGGGGTTAGTTGTTCTGATGGTTTTGATAACTATAGGATTGCTCTTTATTCCAAAACTTTTTAAGTCAGAAGAAACGTCAGTAAGATCAATAGCAGTCCTTCCGTTTAAATTGCTCAGCGATGAACCGGACAAACAATTTCTTGCTGACGGCATGATGGATGCGATAACACTTCACC
The DNA here is from genome assembly GCA_034004115.1 of Bacteroidales bacterium. Lineage (GTDB taxonomy): Bacteria > Bacteroidota > Bacteroidia > Bacteroidales > VadinHA17 > LD21. Next base: position 30,600 of record JAVEXG010000008.1, read on the forward strand.
TTTCGAGAATGAAAGATATGCGCGTTATCGCACGTACATCAGTGGAACAATATCGTACCACAACAAAAACAATTCATCAGATTGGCAGGGAACTCGATGTTCAATACCTCCTTGAAGGGAGTTTTCAGAAGTTTGGCGAAAATACGAGGCTCATTGTTCAGCTGATAAGGGCAAGTGATGAAAGTCATGCATGGGCAGATGAGTATAACAGCAAGTGGAGCGATGTTTTTTCACTTCAAAGCAAAGTGGCACAAGAAATAGCATCAGAACTGAAAGTTGTACTGACTCCGGAGGATATAGAAAAAATGGCTGAAAAGCCGACAGAAAACCTTGATGCATACCAGTCGTTCCTCATGGGAAGGTACTATGCAGGTAAGCCTCACTTTTCACTAAGCGACTGGAATAATGCCCTGGAGGGCTTTCAGGAAGCAGTTGAACTTGATTCAGCATTCGCCCTTGCGTACGCTGAACTTGCACGCGGTCACGCCAGGCTTATCTTTCTGAGACAGGATCTCTCTGAATCCCGGTTGGCGAAAGCTGAACGGGCTGCTGAAAAGGCCTTGAGACTGGGATCTGGCAATCCGGCGGTGCATCTCGCGATAGGATATTATTACCTGTATGCCTTCAGAGATGAGGAGCAGGCCCTTAAAAACCTGGAAATTGCTGAGATGAGTCTGCCCAATGATTTCGAAATACTCGTTGAAAAATCTGCAATCATTGTCACCAGGGGGCGCTGGGAAGAAAGCATTCAGCTGCTTCAAAAGGCGCAGAAGATGAGCCCGGACAATGCCTCTATCCTTACCGATCTGGCTGAGGATTACTGGGTAACACGACGCTTCAGGGAAGCCGATGATGCCTGCAACAGGGCAATTGAGCTTTCACCGAACAGTACATGGCCATATCTCTTCAAGGTTTTTAATTACTGGAGCTGGAAAGGTCCATCGAAAGAATCACGCGATGTTCTTCGCTTTATAAATCCGGATGATGAATGGTACCTTTTTTCATGGTATTTTCAGGAAATTGGCGAGGGTAATTTGCAAAAAGCACTGCAGATTGCTGATACAACCAGGAGCTGGGGTGTCAGTAATAAGATGTGGACAATCCCCCGGTCCTCCCTCCTGGCAACTGCTTATGATCACCAGGGAGAAACAGGGCTGGCAGTAAAGTACTACAATGAGGCAGTGGCAATTCTGGAGAAAAATGTCGCTGAGGTCCCCAATGATCCGCGCTATCACAGTGCTCTCGGGATTGCTCTTGCCGGTATCGGGAAAAAGGAAGAGGCTATAAGCGAAGGCCTCAGGGCAGTTGAATTGTTGCCTGTTTCAAAGGATGCTATGTACGGCCTGGGTGTTTTACAGGATCTGGCAATAGTTTATACAATGACTGGTGAATCTGAACTCGCTGTAAAAACACTTGATAAGCTTCTTTCAATTCCTTCATGGTTTACTCCTGTATGGATCAACTGGAATATCAGCTTTGCTCCCTTAAGATCGGATCCGGGGTACAAAAGGCTTATGGAGAAATAATCGGTTAACAATAAATAACTCCGTGGAACTCCGTATTTAACTCCTTGTTATTCAGTGGTTAAAAAGAAAATGTGAAGTCAGTCAGTATTGCCCCGTAGTTTAAAATCCTGTCAAGGAATAATTTTTTGTAATCAAACCATTTTATTCATTCAAGCTTTACCTGAATTATGACCGGATTGTGATCTGAGTTCGTAAAATCAAGATGGTGGCATTTTACAGTAACAGATTCCAGGTTCGGTGAAATAAGGAATATGTCACAAACACTTGTTGGGGTTGAAGCAGGGTTGTATGCTGCAGTGAGGGTACGGACCGTGGGTGCTGCGGGATCATAAATCCATTTCCAGTCTCCGGGCATGTAATCCGATTCAATGCCCGTGAGGTTGAAATTTCCAAATTTGCCTGTGAAAACCTTGTTTGCTGAAAAATCAGGCTTAAAATCCGGTGGATACTGGTTCCAGTCACCTCCTACAATTACGTAATTGCCTGAATTATATTCATTCAACACAAATTCCCTGAGACTTTCCATCTGAGCCTCTCTTATATTTCCGCCCTCGTCAAATGCTTCGTTATGTGTGTTGATCAATACAAGTTCCTTTCCATTCTCAATCCTGTATCTGCTGACCATAAAGCATCTGTCGAGATAGAAAAGCTGTGTCGGGAAACCGAAATCCCCGGGCAGGGAATACCTTGTTGAAGAAGCTGGAATGAAATCTGAATAAGTGGCGATTCCTGACACGACTTTCCCCATGGGATTTGTAGGAGGAACGGGAACGAAAAAGACATCATAATTCATTGCAAAGAATGGAACATGACCGGACAGGCTCTCAGAAATACTCTGATATTGATCGGTACGATAGCTTCTTTTGCTGTTCCTGTCAACCTCCTGCAATAATATAAAGTCAACCGTGTCGTGCTTCGTCAGAAAATCTTTAATTGCAGAAACATTTTCCTGTAAGTTTTCCTCCGGCGTGATCACCTTTGTTCCGCCGTCCTTGAAAAAATCCATCCCCTTGTCCAGTCCGGCATAACCTATATTCCAGGTCAAAAGACTGTAAACAGCCGAATCCTTCAATAACGAGGGATTATGCGGCCGGGCCAGTAACTCAGTTTCATCAGGTTTATAGTCCGAGACTATTGCATATAGGATCAGTCCGATAAAGCCAAGAACAAGAAGCATTATTATACTCAAAAAGATTTTGAGAATTTTTTTCAGTGTTTTCATAGATTACATCCCCGTTAACCATCAAATTTACGCAATCAATGATACGAAATCAAGTCTATATTGCATTCAAAATCTGTTATTGCCTTTTAAATGCTTAATTTTGCAGCCTTTTTGTACGGAAGTTTTACATTGGCAATTATTTATATCAATGATAACAGTATCAAATCTAAGTATTCAGTTTGGGAAACGAATTTTGTTTCAGGATGTCAATCAGATCTTTACCGCAGGCAATTGCTACGGAATAATTGGAGCAAACGGTTCCGGGAAATCGACCTTCCTGAAGATGCTTTACGGGGGCGTTGAATCGCGTACAGGGTCAGTGGCTTTCGGTCCAGGCGAGAGAGTCTCTGTTTTAAAGCAGGATCATTTTGAATTCGATGACTTCACAGTACTCGACACGGTAAAGATGGGGCATTCCGCTTTATGGAATATAGCTAAGGAGAAGGAAAACCTGTATCTGAAACCTGATTTTTCCGAGAAGGATGGAATGAAAGCCTCGGAGCTCGAAGAAAAATTCAATGAGCTTGACGGCTGGAATGCTGACAGCAATGCAGCAAGCCTGCTGAGCGGACTCGGTATTAAGGAAGAAAACCATTACAAGCTGCTTAAAGAGCTGTCGGGAAAGGAAAAGGTGAAGGTGCTCCTCGCCCAGGCCTTATTCGGGAAACCTGATAATCTCCTTCTCGATGAGCCAACCAATGACCTTGATCTTGAGACTGTGAACTGGCTGGAGAACTATCTTTCAGAATTTGAAAATACAGTACTCGTTGTATCTCACGACAGGCATTTTCTGGATTCAATATGCACTCACATCATTGATATTGATTTCAGCAGGGTACAGCAGTTTTCGGGGAATTACAGTTTCTGGTATGAATCGAGTCAGCTTGCCCTGAGGCAGCAGATGGCACAGAATAAAAAAGCAGAGGAGAAAAAGAAGGAATTACAGGAATTCATCGCGCGCTTCAGGGCTAACGTCAAGAAATCAAAGCAGACTACCAGCCGGAAGAAAATGATAGAGAAATTGAATATCGAGGAAATCAAACCTTCGACAAGACGATACCCCGGAATTATTTTTACTCCCGGCCGGGAACCAGGGAATAATGTGCTTGCGGTAAAAGGGCTTTCAGGTGTTATAGAAGGAAAGACCTTATTCAAAGATCTTACTTTCACCGTAAATAAAAATGACAAGATCACATTTCTGTCCAGGGATACACGTGCAATAACAGTTCTGTTTGAGCTCCTGAAAGGGCATGATAAGCCTCAGAAAGGTTCCTTTGAATGGGGTCAGACAATTGTAAAGGCATATCTGCCTCTTGAGAATGAAAAGTTCTTTGAAAAGGATATAACACTGATTGACTGGCTGGCTCAATATTCTGAAGACACAAGTGAGATGTTCCTTCGGGGATTCCTCGGAAAAATGCTTTTTTCAGGTGAAGAGATATTCAAAAAGGTTAATGTTCTGTCCGGAGGTGAAAGGGTCCGCTGCATGATTGCCAGAATGATGGTCCGCAATGCAAATGTCATGATTCTTGACAGTCCGACGAATCATCTCGACCTTGAATCAATCCAGTCTTTCAATAATACCCTGATGAAATTCAAGGGATGCATCCTGATGTCGTCGCACGATCATGAGTTCATACAGACTGTATGCAACAGGATAATTGAGATTGGTCCGAAGGGGATGATCGACAAGGAGATGCTGTATGATGACTATATCTCCGACGAGAATCTTATGAAGAGGAGGGAGAGTTTATATTAATACCGGGGGTTATTCAGATTGCATCCCTGGCATGGTTCCTTTGTCAAAACCTTTCAGGTCTTCCGGTCATGTTCACTGTCAGCTGTTCAAGGCGGACAAATGCGATTTCCGGGATCTTGCATACTGAAAGTCACATGGTTTATCCGTGAAAAGAAAAATGGATTGCAGAACTGATCATTAATGGAAGGTCTCAAAACCGAAGTATATTCAATCTTTTAAGCATCTGACAGATAAACCTTTTCTAAGATTACCTTCATCCTCCCTTTCAATGTTGGCATTGGTGGACCGAATACCACGGCTGTATGCCGAAAGGTTACTGTTGAACCCATATGAACTTGTCCACCAGGAACCGTATGAATTAATCAAACCAAAAATCCCATCACCCCCGAAGCGTATTCCTGCTGCCAAAGCTGAAAAGCCTGAAGCATTTCTTTTAATGGGATAGTCCGGATTACCTGGGGATCCGATAAAAATGGATTCTGTCCAGCTTGATGTTGAAGCAAGGGCTTTAGCCAATTTGTTAAAATCAGATGTTCCATCGTAATTGGAACTATTGTTAACCAGGTAGTTCTCGAGCAATGTCCATTCTGAATCAGAAGGTACATGCCAGCCTGACGGACACAAAATCCCAGTATTTACAACATACCAGTTATATAATGCTCCATATGAATTTCCAAAATTAACCTGATCATTTTGATACCAGCACATTCCGGGTGTTGACAAATTCCGCCACTGTTCTCCATCATTAACAATAGGAATGTCTGTGCCGTCATTATATTTGGTTGTTTTAAGATTCTCTGCCATCCATTCCTGAGATCCAATAATTACCGTGTAATAAGTGTTTCCATCAGAATCTGAAACTGTACCGGAATATGTTTTGACCACCAGCTCGTTTCCATATCCAGTTCCCGCACTGTTGATGCCGTATGATCTTACATAATAGGTGGTGTTAGGATGAAGTTGGTCGAGTTTGCCGTCAAATGTATCAGGCTGATTATCAGCGCTTGATTTGTTGTTTTCGGTTGTCGGGTTATTTGATGTATTCCAGCATATCCCTTTTGAAGTTATTTGTGATCCGCCATTATCGAGAATAACTCCTCCACATCGGGCAGAGGTCGGTGTGATCTCAATTACTGCTGTGGTTTCCAATACAGGAGGCACCGGATCTTCACCACAGGAAATGAGCAGTGACGTAAGAATCAGAAAGACTGAAGATTGAAGAAACTTTCTCATAATTGATACGAGTTGGATATTGAAAGGTAATTGGTGAAAATACCCGAACTTTTTTTTAGTAAAGTGCTAAAATATTTAATTATTTCTTGCATACTTAAGAAACTGCACAATTTCATTTTATAACGGGAGTCGCCAAGTCCCTATTATTCTTCAATCAGACTTATTGGTTCTATTAGAGAGCCGTTGTTTGATAGCCTTGATCATTCAGGCTGGTTATTTTTATAGTAAAAGATTAGTTTTGAGTTTAATAGCTACAGATTCAGATTAATGCAAAAGTGAGGAGATTTATTGTTTTATTCAATTATGACAGCAGCCATCTCTGAATTTAAAAATAAAACCTTACATTGAGTTACAAAGGCTTTTTCCTTCAGACTGATTTTTTATGATTATTAGAAAACCGGAACAGTTTACATTTAAGCTTTTCATATGTTTATCATTGCTGTTACCGGCATTGGTTTTTTTCTCTTTCATTTCAGGCAGCAATCCGGCAGAAATTTCAACCAGCGGCAGAATGACCTCATTTGATGAGGGCTGGCTCTTTTTAAAGGACACTATTTCAGGAGTTGAGTCCCCCGGTTTTGACGATTCCCGCTGGAGGCATGTCAGTGTACCTCACGACTGGAGCGTGGAAGACCTGCCCGGACAAAATGGTGTGGATATAATCGGGCCCTTTGATAAATCTGCCATTGACAAAGGCAGTTCCGGCTATATGACAGGAGGAATTGGCTGGTACAGGAAGCACTTTATCATTAATGAGGAAGATAAGGATAAAATAGCTTACCTTCAGTTTGACGGGGTTTATATGGGATCGGATGTCTGGCTTAATGGCAGACATCTGGGATTTCATCCTTATGGCTATACTCCTTTTTTCTATGATATCACTTCATATCTGAATCCTCCCGGACAGTCTAACGTTGTTGCCGTCCGTGTGCTTAATGAAGGAATGAATTCGCGCTGGTATTCAGGATCAGGTATTAACAGGCATGTCTGGCTTATCCTGACAAATCCGGTTCACATCGATGTATCAGGCGGATTGTACATTACGACGCCCAATATTACAGAGAATACAGCTGAGGTGAGAGTTGCGGCGTCTTTAGTAAACTCCGGCAATAAATATGAAAAAATAGTACTTCGCACAGAGTTGACGGATCCTGCGGGTAAGGTCGTTGCATCAGTTACCGGCAATTCCGCTGTGTCTTCAGGTCAGACAATACAGGTGACACAGGAAATTCCGGTTAATAAGCCATCTCTCTGGTCGCCTGATGAACCGGATCTGTATACTGCAAAGGCATCTGTGCTGATTAATGATGAAGTAGTTGATGAATTCTCAACTCATTTTGGGATACGCAGCAGCAGGATAGATGCAAAAAACGGATTTACTCTCAATGGAAAGCCAGTTGAACTGATCGGTGCCTGCATTCACCATGATAACGGTCCCCTGGGGGCTGCTTCCATCGACCGTGCAGAGGAGCGGAAAATTGAAGTGCTGAAATCCAATGGATTCAATGCCATTCGTACAGCCCATAATCCGCCTTCACCAGCGCTTCTGGATGCATGCGACCGACTGGGAATGTTAGTCATTAATGAAATCTTTGATACGTGGGAAACTGCCAAAAGAAATCAGGATTATCATCTTTATTTCCGCGAATGGTGGCAGAAAGATGTGGAATCGTGGGTAAAGCGCGACAGGAACCATCCCTCAGTAATAATCTGGAGCATCGGGAATGAAATCAGGGAGGCTTATGACACATCAGGACTTAGAATCGCCAGAAATCTTGCAGGAGAAATCCGGAGCCTTGATACGACACGCTGGGTGACGGAGTGCTTTAATGATTTTGCATGGATGAGAGGTCAGAAAAGCAAATGGCATGAGATCCCGGAACACATGGCCCTCTTTGATCTGATTGGCTATAACTATGCGTACAGGAGATACGAGGAAGATCATATCAAATATCCTGACCGTGTTATGATCGGGACGGAAACCAATCCTCCTTTGGCCCTGGAAAACTATGAAATGGTTAAAAAGCATCCCTATGTTATAGGTTATTTTGTCTGGACAGGTACGGATAACCTTGGCGAGGCAGGCAGAGGAATGCCGCAGCTGAGGGATATTGTACCTGATCCCGGCAATTCACAATCAGCGGGAGGCGGTTTCAGCCGCGAATCCTGGCCGGTATTCACAAATTACCAGGGCGACATCGACCTTATAGGAAACAAAAAGGTTCCTTCATATTATCAGCATGTAGTCTGGGGCAAAAGTAAGGTTGAAATGTTCGTGCACCGCCCTGTTCCGGAAGGTAAGATTGAGATCACCAGCAGCTGGGGATTCCCTGACGAGCTTAAAAGCTGGAACTGGCCAGGTCGTGAGGGTGAAAAACTCCAGGTTCATGTCTATACCCGCAGTCAGATGGTCAGGCTTGAGCTGAATGGCAGGATTGTAGGGGAGCAGACTATTGATACCGCTGCATCAATCACTGCAGCATTCGAGGTATCCTATGAGCCCGGCACACTGATTGCCCGTTGTTATGACAATGGCAGGGAAACAGCATCGCAGACACTTAAGACAACAGGCAGACCGAAGGCGGTAAGGCTTATTGCTGACAGAACCAGAATCAGGGCTGACCGCAACGATCTGTCATATGTAAGGGCGGAAATAATCGATTCAGAAGGGAATATTGTTCCTGATGCTGACGATATATTGGTAACATTTGAGGTAAAAGGAAGCGGCGAAATAGCAGGTGTCGGGAGCGGCAATCCCGCGGATATGTCGAGCTTTCAGCAACCCATGAAAAAAACCTGGCAGGGAATATGTCTGGCTATTGTCAGACCTGAGGCAACTCCCGGGAAAATACGCATCAGGGCCAGGGCAGAAGGACTGAAGGGGACATCACTGAAAATTTCGGTTGAGTAAGATCTTTATTTTTTGTTGTACCCCGACACTCCTATTTTTATTAAACCCTTTCGGTTATTTTGAAATGACTGAAACATCCCTTATATTTAAGAAATTCAAAAAACATCATGACGCAGTTCCGTCCGGAACCGGAGGAACAAAACCTGTTGTATGATAAACCCGAAATTCAATTAACTTACCAACCTAAACATTATGAAGAGACGGAATTTTGTTAAATCGGTTGCCGCTACCGGCACCGGACTGATAATTCTTCCAGGAAGTTTCCTTTCAGGAAGAAGTCCAAGTGACAAGCTTAATATCGCCCTGATCGGGGCGCATGGACGGGGCAGCCAGCATTATGGAGCTCTGGAGAGCGAAAATGTGGTTGCCATCTGTGATGTACATGCCGGTAATATGGCACTGGCCGCAAAGCAGTATCCAAATGCCAAACAGTACATAGACTGGCGTAAGTGCCTGGAGCAAAAGGATATCGATGCTGTTTTGATTTGTGCACCGGATCATCACCATGCATTTATAAGCATCTGGGCCATGAACCGCGGAAAGCATGTCTATTGCGAAAAACCGGTTGGGGAAACCGTTTTTGAAGCACGTGAGGTTCGGAAGGTTTATCTCGCAAACAAGAACAAGCTGGCCACCCAGCACGGAACACAAAGACATGCAAATGAGAATTTTGATCGTGTTTCGGAACTGGTTCGCGGCGGTGCTATCGGCGAACTGAAGGAAGCAATAACATGGGGCAATCGTACACATGATAAAACGGGTTATCTTCCTGCAGCAGGACCTGCGCCGAAGGATATTGACTGGGAACAGTGGATCGGTCCGGTTCAGATGCATCCCTATAATCCGGGATATTTCGGCGCAAGACCGGGTGCCGGCTGTCTGCTATGGAATATGTACCATGATTTCGGCAGCTGGCAGATAGGAGATATGGGCAGCCATACGATGGACCTGGCCTGGAATGCAATTGATGCCGGGCAGCCTACAAGCGCCTGGGCAGAAGGAGATCCTTTCAGTCCCGAGGTTGTAGCATCGAATATGCACACAAAGTTTAATTTTCCGGCAAACGACTGGAGGGGACCCATTACAGTTGAGTGGTATCAGGGGACTTTAAAACCTGCCATCCCGAATCCCGCAATTGACATAAGTAAAATCGGTCATGGAGCAATGTTCAAAGGCACCAAAGGAACTCTTATAGCTGACTTCACTACACGTATACTTATTCCGGAACGCAGTGGAGCAGACATGACCTACTACAAATCACCTGCCGCCAGTCAGGTTGCACCTCCTCTCGGAGGATTCCAGCAACAATGGTTCAATGCGTGCAAGGGGAGCCTTAAGACAGACTGTGATTTTGATTATGCGGGCCGCATGATAGAGACATTGATGCTCGGGCTCGCAGCACATCAGGCTGGCAAGGAATTGCAGTATGATCCTGTTGCCGGAGTCGTCACAAATGATTCCGCAGCAAATGCATTTCTGACCAAGGAATATCGCAAAGGCTGGGTGCTAAACGGATAAATTTATACTCCGGATTTGTCTTCGCGGGCAAATCCGGATTTTCAAAACATAATTAAAACTTCCTGGAATGAAGAGAAAACCTATTATATTGATTTCTATATTATTTATTGTCACTGCTGTTTATTCCTTTACATATGGCCAGGAGGAAGGCTCATTAACCGATGCCAGGGATGGCAGGGTTTACAAGACAGTTAAGATAGACGACCAGGTATGGATGGCTGAGAATCTTGCTTTTAAGACAGAAAGCGGCTGCTCGGTTTATGAGGATGTCAATGACTATCTGAAGACTCACGGTTACCTGTATACCTGGGAAGCTGCTACAAAGGCCTGCCCCGATGGCTGGCGCCTGCCATCGATGCAGGACTGGTGGTTTTTATCTAACTTTCTCGGAGGTGATGAACAATCAGGCGGAAAACTGAAACAGACAGGAACAACATCATGGGAAAGTCCGAATACCGGAGCTACAAACTCAAGTGGCTTTACAGCTCTCGCGAGCGGCCGGAACGGTGATCAGGCTAAGGAACATTTAGCCAAAACAGCCTTCTTCTGGACTAATGTAGATGACGATGATGCTACAAGCTGGTGCGGGGCATTATATTACAACAGGGGAGATCTGGCTCTTTACCCGGTTGAAAAGAAGAATGGTTTTTCAGTTCGTTGTTTAAAGAACTCTGCTGGTACCGAAAAAGCATTCGATTTCTGGTGATGGGAAAGGCGTGACGGCGAAGAAGAAGGTTCTCGCACTTATTGCGATACAAAATCATTCGCGTGGGAACATGAGATTGGCTCAGGGGATAAGGTTCCTCTCTGGCTTCCTGGATTCCTTTATTAGATTTCAGAGGATTTTATATGTTGTCATTGGGGTCGCGTATTACCAATAACGTTTTTTTTGTAATTATCCAATTATTTCCATGTAATATCAACAGGGTTTCGTCTTGGAATAGAAGTTATTTTATAAAGTGAATATCCAAATAACATTGGACAGGCTGCTTTACGTTCTTCTGGTATTGAAAGCAAATCCTTCAATGGTTTATAATTATCCATGGCCATTTTTACAAATCCAGCCCAACATGTACCGATACCAAAAGCAGGCGCAGCAACATCAAAATGAGTCAAAGCAATAATTGCTTCGGTAGGGTCGTCAATTGGTTCAACAGGAACATGTGCAAAAAGTAAATGGGGTGCATTATGGCAAATTAAATCCAATCCATTATCCCAGGTTGATATAATTGCAGGTACATAATCTGCAAGCGGATGTGATGTATTTTGAATTGTTCGCATCCAGTCAATGGTTAAACCTGCAACACGTTTTACCTCTGAGGGCTCATGAATAACAATCCATTTTACTGGTTGCCCATTCCCTCCGGATGCAGCATAGCGAGCAATATCAATAACCCTGGCAATTAATTCTTTATTAACAGTCTTGGATGAATAATGCCTCACAGAACGCCGGGTTTTTATATACAATTCTATATTCTGTGGTTCAATCTGATAGTCCAAAGATGATGTACTAATTTTTTCTTCAGGAAGGAAATCTAAGGTAAGAGCTTTCTGTGGACAAAAAGACTCACAATGTCCACATTTTATACAATAATCCAGTTTTTCTTCAGGTATTGTCGGATAACCTGAAACTGTCGATTTATCTATGATTCCCGTTACACATACTGTTACGCAAGTATTGCATTTGGTACATGTTTTTTTATTTATAATAATCCGGGGCATTTCTTTGTCTTCTTTAGTTTTAATTCAATAATAGTACTGGTTCAAATCTAATACTTTTAAATCATGCTATTTACCTGTCAAGCGGCGTTTCTATCTTTGTTGGTGAAACATTTTTCTGTACAGGTCGTGGAAAAATGATGAATCAGAAAAACATTTCAAGCCTGCGCTGGAGTTGAATCCAAACCTGCACATGAGCATAAAAGATGAGGCTTTCAAATGGCTTGTTTACGAACCGCTCCACAGTACTGTGGCATGGGCAGCCATAATTGATGATGTTGAGTTGCTTCATGGGGATCCGCGCTGGAATGAGTTCCTGAACAGAGTAAACCTTTCCGGGGAAAATGATCTGAATTATATAACCTTGAGATGATTAGGTCGACAGGGCCGTTCTTCTTAAGGAGGGGACAAATAAATAATTAACAATAATTAACAGGATATTTTTCTCAATCGACTAAAATAATGTGACTTTTGCTGTCATGGAAAGAGGAAGCTTATTTATTTTCAAAAAATTCTTTATCCTGTTTTTTTTCTTCTGCGCCTTTATTAATGTCTTTTCATATTACAGCGCTGGTACTGTTTATCCCGGGGTTTCTTCAATCACCTGCTATGAAGAAATTTGTATTTGTCAGGATATTGATTCTCTGAATGAGGACCAGATTTGTCAATCACTGAATTTTCCTTCAATCGGGGAACTTAGTCGGACTCCCCTTTTCAGGGGGACCTTTTTGATTCAAAGTTATCACCACACTGTCTGGCAACCACCCAGGATTTGCCAGGATAAATACCCGACCACGTAATTGGAAAAGCATAGGTCTTATACACTTACTTAGTGAATTTGATCAAACTTAACCAATTGAAATCAGCGGTATTCCTCGCAATATTTAATCACAACATGTTAAAACAGAATTTCAAGAATTTCTTTAAAACAAAGACAGATATTATGAAGACAATTTTCACAAAATTATTCGTATCAGTATTTTTTTGTTTTGCTTCAGCAGCTTTTGTTAATGGTCAGCTTTATGAATGGCGCGGACCAGACCGCAGTGGTATTTATAATGAGTCCGGATTGATGAAAAAGTGGCCTGCCGGAGGACCTGAACTTTTATGGGAAGCAAATAATATGGGCGATGGTTACTCCTCACCAACAATAACTGATGATGCAATTTATATTACCGGAAGAAGAGACGGTTCTGATATACTTACGGCTCTGACACCTGATGGCAAAAAGAAGTGGGAAGTAATTTATGGCAAAGCCTGGATGACAAACCACACAGGATCGAGATGTACTCCAACTTACTATAACGGAAATATATTCCTTATCAGCGGAAGCGGTGATATTGTCTGTGTTGGATCAGACGGAAAGATAAAATGGTCAAAAAACCATTATACACTTTACGAAAGTAAACCGTTAATGTTTGGAATTTCCGAGTCTCCGCTGGTCGTTGATAATATAGTTATTGCATCACCGGGAGGGAAAAAAGCATCCCTTGTTGCATTCAATATTAATGATGGGAAAGTAGTATGGGAAACTGAGCCGCTTAACCAGGATCCACAATATGTCAACCCAAAACTTGTAGAATATGCAGGGAAAAAAATGATTGTTACAGTATTGGGCTCAGATATTATTGCAGTGAATGCCAGGGATGGGAAAATCATATGGAAAGTGGCATATTCAACAGTTAATGCAGCTGGCGGGAGTGCCAGGAAGAATCATGCCATTACCCCCATTTTCAGGGACGGTCATATATTGATTGCAAACGGGTACAATTGGGTGGCTCTTAAACTTAAGCTTTCTCCGGATGGAAATTCAGTTGACATAGCCTGGGAGAACAGAAATTTTGATCCCCAGCATGGCGGAGTTGTACTTTTAGGGAATAATGTATATGGGGCAAATCACCAGTCAAATCCGGCTGATGCCTGGGTTTGCGTTGACTGGACAACCGGGAAAACCCTTTGGACAACAAAATGGCATTCAAGAGGGTCAATAATTTCTGCCGACGGTATGCTTTACCTTTTTGAAGAAAGGTCAGGCCGTGTTGCCCTTGTTAAGCCTGACAACTCAAAACTTGACATAGTAAGTGAGTTTCAGATAACAAAAGGTGAGGGACCTTTTTGGGCGCACCCCGTAATCAATAAGGGGAGGCTTTATATCAGGCACGGTGATGCACTAATGGTATACAAAATTAAATAGCTGATAATCATAACATCTTTTGGCTCGTCATATAAAGTTCATTTTACAGAATAGTTAATTCTGCGGCTTACAGGAATCCCTGATTCTGTAATCCCTTCGGCAATTATGCTGATTGTCCCGGGTGTGTCGGCATTGTAGAATTCAATGGTTGAAATCCTTTTATTACCGACTGTCAAAGAGGGTTCCCGGGAAATCATAGTCCGGATGTCAGGTGTCTGTATGTGCTTATCAGGGGAATCATAATCAGCAGTAAGGTATATTTATGCAAAAGATACAAAATAGGAAATGAACCGGTAATTTTTTTCTGATTCTGCCTTTGAGCGATTTCTTATTTACTAAAGGTAAATGTGTGGCCAGTAGCTGCTTTTTGTCGACCATTAAGGGTCTCCGGGTACTTCATGAAGTGTTATAAAGATTCCAGGATATTACTCTGCCATATTGGATTAGTGTTTTATCTTAGATATCTGAATTAAAAAGTACTGCATATGAAAAAAATCCTGTTGTTCATATCGTTCCTGATCCTGAGCGTATCCGTATACCCCCAGAAATACGGACTGACATCACCCGACGGGAAACTGACTGCCGGCATCGAGATCGATAATGGCATATATGTCGCGCTTCTCAAGGGAAGAAATGCTGTTATAAGGCTTGGGAATATCTCCCTGGAAAATTCTTATGTGCCTGAAATGAATCCCGGGTTCAGGGTACAAAGGATCTCCAGCAGATCGGTTAATGAGACTGTAAGTCCTGAGATCCGTGAAAAGGAAGCTGCATACACTAACTCATACAATGAGCTGGAAATAAGGTTCAGGAGTAATTATGCCGTTACTTTCAGGCTCTTCAATGAAGGACTTGCATACAGGTTTACCATTTCCGGAAAAGACAGCCTCAGAATCGTAAAGGAAAATCTTGAACTTTATTTTGAAACGGGTGATTCCCTTAGATTCCAGTCATCCGAAACCTTCAATTCTGCATATGAGACTCCCTATGAGCATCAGAGAGGACAGGATGTTAAAACAGGCAGGCTGATCAGTCTTCCGCTGCTTGTTGAAAAGGCCGATGGCACCTTTCTCATGGTAACCGAATCGGATCTATATGATTACCCCGGATTATGGTTTAGTGGTACCGGGGAGTCAAAGCTTTCAGCAGTCAATCCCCCTTACCCGGGATCACTGACAAATACGGGCAGCACTTATGTCAGGAACCAGGTTGCGGAATCATTAAACTATATAGCATGGGTGAAAGGCTCCAGGACCTTCCCATGGAGGATCTTTGCAGTAGCCGGAAAGGAAGAAGACCTTATTGAAAATAACATGGTCTGGCTTCTTGCATCGCCCTGTGCGCTGAAAGATATCTCATGGATCAACCCGGGCGTGGTGATGTTCGACTGGTGGGGGAAACACAATATTTACGGGGTTGATTTTAAATCGGGCGTCAATACCGAAACTGCGAAGTACTTTATCGACTTCTGTGCGGAGAAAGGCTTCAGGTATTTCCTGTTTGATGACGGATGGAGTTCAAGGGATAACCTGTTGCAGGTCGTTCCCGGGCTTAACATGGAAGAAGTAACTTCATATGCGAAATCCAAAGGTGTTGACGTAATGCTGTGGATGGTATGGCATACTCTCGAGAAGCAATGGGATGAGGCTTTCAGCCAGTTTGAGCAATGGGGGATAAAGGGAATTAAGGTCGACTTTATGAACAGGGATGACCAGCCAATGGTTATGTACTGCGAGAGAGTGGCGCATGAAGCAGCTGAAAGAAAATTGATCGTTGATTTCCACGGGGCATACAAGCCATGCGGGTTAAGCCGGAAATACCCAAACGTCCTTACCCGTGAAGCACTTATAGAATTTGAATACAATGGCTGGACCAGCCATGATGATCCGGTGCATCATAATCTGCTGCCTTATATTCGGATGTTCACAGGAGCAATGGATTACATTCCTGCCACGATGAGAAACTCGACAAAGGAAAATTTCCGTACGCTTGGTGATTATCCCATGGGACAGGGGACAAGGGCACATGCTATGGCCTTGTTTGTTGTATTGAGCAGTCCGCTGACAATGCTGCCCGACTCCCCATCTGATTATAACCGTGAAAAGGAATGCACTGACTTCATTCGGAGAATCCCTGTTGTATGGGATGAAACAAGGCTGCTTGAAGGTATGATGGCCAGATATACGGTCATTGCTCGCAGATCGGGAAATGAATGGTTTGTGGGAGCAATCACTGACTGGAATGAGAGAGTAATAGAGTTGAAGACCGATTTCCTGCGGGAGGGCAGATACAGGCTGGAGGCAATACAGGATGGTATCAATGCAGGCCATAGGGCAGAAGATTATAAACGGTTTGAGACTGAATTCCGGGCAGGGGATATTCTGAAACTGAATCTTGCATCGGGTGGGGGATGGGTGGCCAGAATAGTCCCGATGTGATGATGAGGGCATAAAGGCGTAAAGGCGTGATGGCTTGACGGCGAAGAAGAAGAAGGTTCTCGCAGATGATCGCAGAGGTAAACCGCAGATAAGCGCAGAGGGCTATATTTAAATACACATTAAAATCCTGACATTATGGGAAAGATCCTTATCCTCGGGGCCGGCATGGTTGGAAAGGCCATGGCAACAGACCTGGCGGAGCGACATCAGGTCACTGCAACTGACATTGACCGGAAGGCCCTGCAGCCCCTGTCTGGCAGGCGTAACATACAGACGGCTGTGCTGGACGTTACCGATCATGCTGCACTGGCAGCTGCTGTCAGTGGTTTTGACATGGTGGTCTCGGCCGTTCCGGGGTTTCTCGGGCTGCAGACCATGGAACAGGTCATCGGACAGAGGAAAAACCTGGTTGACATTTCATTCCTGCCAGAGGATGTTCAGCCCCTCGTTGCACTTGCAAAGGGAAACGGGGTGACGGTGGTAATGGATTGCGGTGTGGCACCGGGGATGCCGAACTACATTATGGGGTATCACAATGAAAAGATGAAAATTGAGGAGATGGATTATATGGTGGGAGGTCTGCCAAAGATCAGGACCTTCCCGTTTGAGTACAAAGCACCCTTCTCGCCATGTGATGTCATCGAAGAATATACCCGCCCGGCCCGTTGTGTCGAGAACGGCAGCCTCGTCGTCAGGCCGGCGATGAGTGATGCGAAGTATGTCCATTTCGATAACATAGGAACACTGGAGGCGTTCAATACCGATGGATTACGGTCGTTGATCCGGACCATGGACCATATCCCCTTCATGCATGAGAAGACTCTTCGTTACCCTGGTCATATTCAGCTGATAAAGGCTCTCATGGAGGCAGGGTTCCTTGACAGGGAGCCCGTTGACATGAACGGCACCGCTGTCATACCCTTTGATGTCACTTCACGGATATTATTCAATGCCTGGAGATCCGGCCCGGAGGAGCCGGAATTCACCGTCATGCGGATAAAGATCAGGGGTACTGAAAAAGGCGAAGGCAGGGAGATCATTTACGATCTGTATGATGAGTTCGATCCGGTGACAAAACTCTCCTCCATGGCACGGACTACCGGCATCACGGCAACGGGAACGGTTGAGATGCTATTGAACAGGCTGTTTTCTGATAAGGGAATTTTCCCTCCTGAGCTGGTGGGCAGGCATCCTGCATGTTTTGAATTCATTCTCGGCTACCTGCAGGCACGAAATGTAAATTACAGGGTTACTGAGAAAATTCTTTGAGTCTCTGCCCCGACAAGCATTCTGCTGCAGGGGAGTCTTTACATTAGATATAGAGGCTTTATAAAAATATTTTTATGTCGAACATAATCGACATAAAAGATGTATATATGTCGAATATAATCGACATAAATACTATATAAATGTCGAAGTAAATCGACATAAATTATATATATTTGTCAAATTAAATCGACATAATTATGGAAAGCTTACTGGAATTTCAGGAAAACATTTTGCGGCAGATAAAAAATGATTTCCGCAGATATTTACTTGGTCAGGTAAACTGGAGTCATCGCATGATTGGGATTAAAGGTCCAAGAGGAGCTGGAAAAACCACATTGATATTACAGCATTTAAAATTTGACCTTGGAATGCCACCGGAGGCACTTTATATCACTGCTGACCATAACTGGTTCTATAATCATACCTTGTTTGACGTCGCAAATGACTGGTACAAGCAGGGAGGGAAGATACTATTCATTGATGAAGTGCACAAATACCCCAACTGGTCCCTGGAGTTGAAAAACATTTACGATGGATTGCCTGAGATGCGGATCGTTTTTTTGGCATCTTCAGCACTGGATTTATATCGTGGAGAGGCAGATTTAAGCAGGAGAGTCATCTCTTACTTGCTTGCAGGACTTTCTTTTCGGGAGTTTCTTATGTTAACGGAAGGTATAAGTTTTGATGCTGTCAGTATTGATGATATCAGGAATAATCATTTGATTATTTGCAGAGTAATAACTGAAGGTTTCAGACCTTTACCAGCATTCCGGAAGTATCTGGAAATTGGGTATCTGCCGATTATTGTTGAAGGTGAAGATAGCTATCTGGTGAAGCTGAAGCAGATTATAAATACAATTGTGGACGTGGACCTTGCCTATATTTCTTCCTATAATCCGGGGACTGCGGTAAAAGTCAAGAAATTACTGGGCGTGATCGCGGAATCTGTACCATTCAAACCAAATATTGCTGCGCTGGCAAGGAAGCTTGATCTGAGCAGGGACAGTGTCTATCAGCATATTTATCAGTTAAAAGATGCCAGGTTGCTTAATACACTTAATATAGAAGGGAAGGGAGTTTCAATCCTGCAAAAACCAGACAAAATATTTCTGGAAAACACCAATCTGGCTTTTTCACTAAAAGAAAACCCGGATATTGGTAATGTCAGGGAGACATTTGCTTTGAATCAGTTGCTTAATGCAGGTCTGAATGTAAGTTCTGCGGTTGAGGGTGATTTCATTGCCAATGGATTGACAATTGAAACAGGCGGCAAAAGCAAAAGCATAAATCAGGTGAAACATCTTGATGATTACCTGGTTGCAGCAGACGACATTGAAATTGGTTCAGGAAATAAGGTGCCTCTCTGGCTTCTTGGGTTTCTTTATTAGATCTCTATGGGTCTTCTTCGTCAAATTCCAACTGCCGGTAAGAAGAGAGAGGGAGAAACGGAGAAGAGGAGTGAGGGAGGCGAAGAGACTGAGAGACCCTTTAGTGACGTTTGGAATGGGAAGCCCTGGTAACACCGTGCGACTGCGTGGTTGATAGAACCCCCTTTAGGGAGCAGTGGGTAAAACGGTCAGGGTAAATTGAAATGTATCAGATAAGGAATGGAATGTTCACATGGTTTATTACTTTTACAAATATTCTTAAAAAATGAAAAAATTACTGCTTCTCTCCGTTTTGTTTCTTACCGGATTGAGTTTAGCCAGTCCTTGTCAGGTTCAGGGTCAGGTTTCACAGGAAAAGCCTGTGTCGAGGATAGTTGAAGATGGCGGAACAGGTCCGTATTCTGCTATAATGCTTACAGAACCCACCTTGCAGACCCATACAGTTTTCAGGCCGGCAGACCTTACTCCTTTTGGAGGTAAAAACAAGCTCCCCGTAATTGCATGGGGTAACGGAGCCTGTGCCAATTCACCCTGGGAGCATGTAAATTTTTTATCAGAAGTTTCGTCCCATGGATTTCTGGTGATAGCTATAGGGCCGATGCCCCTGGAGGGAGAAAAAGGCAGAGGCCGGTCTGAATCCTCACAGCTGATTGATGCAATTGAATGGGCGATTGTTCAGAACAGTGATAAGTCCGGTCCGTATTATAATAAGATCGATGTAACAAAATTAGCAGTAAGCGGCATGTCGTGCGGAGGGTTGCAGGCTCTTGAGACAGCCCCCGATCCAAGGGTGTCGACGGTCATTATCTGTAACAGCGGTATCCTGCCCGGACCGGGCAGCGGTATGCCGGGAATGCCGGGCCTTTCCAAGGATCATCTGTTAAAGCTTCATACTCCTGTCCTGTACATACTTGGAGGAGAATCGGATATTGCCTATGGAAACGGCATGGACGATTTCAAGCGTATAAACCACGTACCGGTGTTTGCTGCAAACATGGAAGTTGGACACGGAGGAACTTACAGCAAACCTCACGGCGGTGAATTTGCAAAAGTCGCAACATCCTGGTTGCTATGGCAGCTTAAAGGGGACAAAAAGGCCGGCAAGCTCTTCAAAGGGAAATCCTGCGGCCTGTGCTTAAATCCAGACTGGAAGGTTGAGAAGAAGAACATGAAGTGACAAAAACACTCCTGAACTAAGTGACATTAAAAAAATCACCATGAAGGAACTCCATCAATTAATGCGCGACACATTGTCGGCAAATTATTCGGGCAAAGACCATTATGACCTGGTCATCATCGGAGCAGGATTAAGCGGACTTGCATGCGGATTAATGTGGCTGAAGAACACAACGGGAATGAAAACCCTTATCATTGAAAAGAACCCCTATCCCGGAGGCTACAGCACTGCATACGAAAAAGGGGGATATATTTTTGAGACTACCCAGCTTTTTCCTGATATTGTTGATATACTTGAATATCTTGACATTGACCTGCCATTGAAGAGATATGAGAAAAATTTCATGCGGCGGCTGGTAGTTCATGGCGACGTTGTGGATGAATACAAGATTCCTGCCGGATCAGAAAACTTCACTGCATATCTTACAGAAACATTTCCGGAGGATTCGAAAAAAATAAGGGCGCTGATGGATTATTCAGTTGACCTTTTCAGGCAGGTAAGAAAGCTAAAAGCCAATGCCACACTGAAAGACAACCTTGGGACACTGTTTAAGGCTCCGAAAGTGATAGCGAATCTTAACCGTACTTATTCCGGATTACTCGATAAATTCGGGATCACCGATCCAAAGCTGAGGGAAGTTATGGAAACTTTTACATCTTTTTCAGGTGTGCCTTCCGACCATGCTTCGGCAATTCTGGCAACCGGAGCCATGCTCTCTTCAATGACCAGATGCTTCCGTCCCTATGGGTTTTTCGATGAATACCCTGCAAAACTGGCTGCAAGATTCCAGTCGCTTGGCGGAGAAATTCTTTTTAATGCCGAAGTTGAAAAAATTGAGGTTAAGAATGGTATGGTTGAAGGAGTAAGGATAAAAGGCTTCCCTTCTGAGATCCGGGCTGAAAAGATTATCACTACAGTTGATCCGATGCTGGCAATGCGCAGTCTCGTCGGAGATGAAAACCTTCCGGAGAAATATATACAGAAGCTTGGAAATACAATAATGTCTCCCTCATCGGTTAATGTTGCATTGGGACTTGACGACAGGATTGACCTGGCGAAATATGACCTTGATTATCCTTATAATGTTGTTTCAACAGGACTTGGAACAGCAGAAAAGCTGTTTAATGCATTCCTTGCCGGGAATCATGGATTTTCAGATGATTGCTTTCATGCAGCAGTTATCTGCCCTTCCCTGACCACCGGTGCGAAAAATACTGTTACTATCCGCAGCACTCCCTGGGCAATGAACGGATGGAAGGATCTTCGCGAAAAAGACTATGAAAAATACAGAGAGGAAAAGGAAAAATGGGCAGATTTCCTGATTGGCATTGCAGAGAAGTATTTTATTCCCGGTCTCAGGCAGCACATAGTGGTAAAGGATATATCCACTCCTGCCACCTATTCCCGTTTTTCGGGTTCACCAACCGGAAGTATTTACGACATAGCTTCGCTGGTCACTCAGTTCGGACCGAAACGCCTGCCGATGAAAACTCCTGTACATAATCTCTATCAGCCAAAATTTGCACATGGACTTTATGGTACAATGATGGGTGCTGTGCAGGTAGTGGATTTGCTGCTTGACAGAAAATTCAACAACGGGAATTCATTATTTATTCCTGCCAGGTAGGCAGACCACTAAAAGCCTGTAAAGCTTCTTTTCTTTCCCACCTGGGTTGAATCCCCCATTTATTAAGACAAGAGGTTTGAAATATCTAACCTGACTTTAATAAGAGACATGGCGGAATTAATTGAACTGGCAGGAATTTTATCTTGATTTTTTGTCATAAAAAGAAAATTTTGCATTTCACTTGATAATGGTTTAACTTTGATAATGAACCATTTAATAATCTGATGTCAAGCATTATTGAAGGGTACAACTACGACATCTTCATCAGCTACCGGCAGAAAGACAACAGGCATGATGGCTGGGTTACCGAGTTTGTTGATAACCTGAAGGGAGAACTTGAATCCACAATCAAGGAAGAGGTCACGGTTTATTTTGATATTAATCCTGAGAACGGTCTTCTTGAGACAAATAACGTTGATGCCTCGTTGAAAGAAAGCTGAAATGTCTCATATTTATTCCGGTAATCTCTAATACATACTGTGACATCAAAAGTTTTGCCTGGCAGCACGAGTTCTGTGTCTTTAACCGATTCGCCAGGGAAGACAGGTTCGGGAGAGATATAAGGCTGGGGTCCGGCAACATAACCAGCCGGATACTGCCCGTAAAAATCCATGATCTTGACCCCGATGACAATGCACTTCTTGAAAAAGAGTTTGGCGGAGTACTGCGGTCAATAGATTTTATCTATAAGTCACCAGGCGTGAACAGACCCATGCGGTCAAACGAGGAACACCCACAGGATAATATAAACAAAACCTACTACAGGGATCAGGTCAACAAGGTCGCCAATGCAGTCAAGGAAATAATCACTGCACTAAAAAGGTCGGCTCACCCGGAAAAGTTGAAAACTGAAGCAGTCATTGAAACCATTAATGCTGGGGGGAGGCATAAAAATAAAATTGTTATAGCATTAGGTCTGGCTCTGGCGATACTTGTAACAGTACTGCTGATAATTACAAAACCAAACTGGACAACAGAAGAACAGGCTGTGAGATCCATCGCAGTGCTCCCTTTTCGTAACCTGAGTAATGATACATCCCAGATTTATTTCTGTGACGGTTTTATGGAGGAGCTCCTGAGCAGTCTGCAGAAAGTTCAAAGCTTTGAAGTAAGATCCAGAATATCCTCAGACCAGTACAGGGGTACAAATAAATCAATACCTGCCATAGGGGATGAATTGAACGTGAACTACCTGGT
The DNA here is from genome assembly GCA_034004115.1 of Bacteroidales bacterium. Taxonomy (GTDB): domain Bacteria; phylum Bacteroidota; class Bacteroidia; order Bacteroidales; family VadinHA17; genus LD21. The sequence goes on from JAVEXG010000008.1 coordinate 53,778, forward strand.
GGAAGGAAGTGTGGGACGTGAAGGGAATAATTTAAAAATATGGGTTCAGCTAATTGATGCAAAAGCTGACAAGCAATTGTGGTCAGACGAATATCAGAGGGAAATGACCATTGAACAGATATACTCTCTTCAGAGTGAGATAGCCCGGGCAATAGCTGCTGAACTGAAAGCTGTACTGACACCGGAAGAGATTGAAAAGATCGAAAAAAGGCCCACGGAAAATCTTGAGGCTTACAATCTTTACCTCCAGGGTAACTATTATTACTGGAAGAGCTATGATTCACAGGATTACAATAAATCAATACAGTTGTATGGGAAGGTTATAGAACTTGACCCGGGGTTTGCACTTGCATATACCAGGCTTGCGATAAGTTATCTGTTGCAATACTGGTTTTATCATAATCGCAGCGATGAGACATTGCGGAAGAGTAAGCTGTTAATTGAAAATGCGTTCGCAATTGACCGGCAAATGCCTGAAGCACATCTTGCAATGGGATACTACTACTATCTGGGCTTTATCGATTATTCAAAGGCTTTGAAGCATTTAGATTTAGTATTGAAGGAGCAACCCGGTAATTCAGAGGCTCTATACTTAACGGGGTGTGTTTACAGACGGGCAGGGAACTGGCAAATGGCAAAAGACTACTTTAAAAAAGCCTGCCAATTGAATCCGCATTCAGCCCAAATTAATTTTAATACCGGAGAAACATACAGTCTTTTAAGGTTATACCCGGAAGCTTTGAAATATTATAATATTGCTCTCGCCAATAACCCGGAATGGACATACGCATATAAAGATCTTGCAGAGCTTTATTTGAAAATGGATGGTCAAACACTAAGGGCAAAGGAGTTCTTTGAGAAGACAGTCTCTAGGAATGCGGCATATAAACAAGATTCACTCACATTGGAAATACTGATAATTATTCAACTATGTGAGGGCAGCTATGAGGAAGCTCTGATAACCCTTTATCAATCGAAGTACGATATCTTCGAATCTCAATTTTATTACCGACCAAAGCATCTCTACTATGCCCGCATTTACGGATTGATGGGCAAACCTGAACAGGAGCAGGCCTATTATGATTCTACACGGATACTGATTGAGAATAGAATTGTTGATTTTCCTGAGGATCAAAGACTGTATAGCACGCTGGGCATTGCTTATGCAGGACTGGGTCTTGAAGCAAAGGCCATTGCATATGGTGAAAAAGCCGTAAAGATGCTGCCTGTTGAGAAAGAAGCCTGGAAAGGAGTTTGCTTGGTTGAGAACTTAGCTTACATCTATGTATTAATGGGGAAGTATTCAGAAGCAATTGAAAGGCTGGATTACCTGTTGTCAAAACCTGGTCCGCTTTCAGTCAATATCCTGAAACTTGATCCCAGATGGGCACCTTTAAAAAATTTGCCAGAGTTCAAAAGACTGCTTGAAAAATATAGTAACAAATAGATGCCTGGCCTCATACCTGAATACGATTATGACATTTTCTTCAGATACCGCCAGAAAGACAACTAAATTTCATTATAAGAATTAATCAGCCCGTACTTATGCTGAATGGAAGACAAGAGAATAATAATTTATGAAACAGGCCACCTGTTACCCGGAACTGAACCGATCAAGGAAACCCTCGCCTGGCTGGATATATATTTCGATTCTGTGAAATAAAAAATATCTTTCCTTGCTGCAAGGGTATTATTAAGGTTACTCTCTTTGCTTAATTTTCGTTTTGATTATCCCCCCAAAGAAAAAGCCCTGCATCCTAAAACTTTGCGCATTAATTGCTTCGCGTGTGATCCTCAGATGCGTGGCTTTACAAGGGGAAAGTACTGCATCCGTTGGAGCGGGTAAAGGAGGATTATTTCCTGTTTTGTACGGTTTTTATGAACCCAAAAGGGTAGCTGGCAGACATCTAATCTATAATGCAAAGTTTTAAATGAAAAATTGGGTGTCTCGACCTGTGTCTTTTTGGATGTTTGTTCGTCGTGGTATGGGCAGTAACCGGGATCTCCAGCCTTGAGGGCTGGTCTTCCAGTAGCCCGGGTCTCACCCCGGGGCAGGGGCAATAATACCAGTCCGACCCCGGAGGGGTGGCCTTCAAATTTTACATGTAATTAAAAGTCAACCCCTTCGGGGTTGTGCATTGTGTGTGTTGCTCTCTTCCCGGGGCGAGACCCGGGCTACTGGAAGTCGACACCCCAGGTGTCGGAATAGGTTGAATTAATGTTTGGTACGGTAGAAGGTCCTGGAAATATTAAACTCATCTTAACTTTGGGTGTCTTACGCACAAAACAGGTTTCATAATCCTCATGGGGGAACTTAACAAAGACTTAGTCCTGTCAGCCTCATCTGTCGGCTGTCGGCGTTTTTTGTTTTTTTAACACTTAGATTTAAATATACGGGCCGATTCCTTTTTTATCTTCAGTACAACTCTCTATCTTGATAGTGAAAAAATCAAAATTATTTTGTAATGAAATTATTTTCTACCCTAATTATTGGTTTATTGCTGATCAGTCCTGCCAGTGCCCAGAATGATTGGGAAAATGAACAGGTGATCGGAATAAACAAAGAGGCACCACACAGCCATTATGTTCCATACTCGACAGTAGATCAGGCTGTAGCAGATGTTCCTTTAAATTCACCTTTGTATCTCGATTTAAACGGAACATGGAAATTTAACTGGGTTAAACACCCTAATCTCCGTCCTGTTGATTTCTACAGAAGCGATTATGATGTAAGATCATGGGATGAGATCGAGGTACCTTCATGCTGGGAAATGAAAGGATATGGAACTCCTGTCTACACTAACGTTACTTATCCGCATGAAAGGAAGCCCCCCGTTATCCTCGGCAATCCACCTGCCAATTTTACTCAGAATAAGGAACCCAATCCGGTCGGATCATACCGCCGCGAATTTGCTCTCCCTTCAGAATGGTCGGGTAATGATGTTTTCATTCATTTCGACGGTGTAATGAGTGCCTTCTATCTTTGGGTAAACGGCCAGAAGGTTGGTTACAGTGAGGGAAGCATGCTGCCTGCTGAATTCAACATAACAAAATATCTGAGACCGGGAACCAATAGTGTATCTGCAGAAGTATACAGATGGAGCGATGGAAGTTATCTTGAAGATCAGGATTTCTGGAGACTCAGCGGTATCTATCGTGATGTTTTTCTTTATGCAGTTCCAAAGACATATCTCTGGGATTATAGTCTCAAGACTACTTTTAATGATGATCTTACAAAAGCTGATCTTAACATTAATCTGCAATTTCGCAATGCCGGAGGGACAGGATCATATGTTTGTGATGTTTTCCTTACAAAATACGGACAGGCCCCTGACGAAAAAAATCCTGTTGCATCAATACCTGTAAATAAGGTTTCCACCAGGAACGGCCTGAAAATTTCAAAATCCGTTGCTGTAGACCGTCCGCTTCTATGGTCAGCTGAGATTCCAAATCTCTACCAGGTTATTTTTGTTCTGAAAGATGCTGCGACAGGCAGGATTTCAGAAGTAGTATCCACGCCATTCGGTTTCAGAAAGATTGAGATAAAAGATCAGCAGCTATGGGTCAACAACCAGAGCATCAAGATCAAGGGAGTTAACCGCCATGAGCACGATCCTTTTACCGGGAGGACCGTAAGTTTCGAAGTTATGAAACGTGATGTTGAACTGTTTAAACAGTTTAACATCAATACTGTCAGGACCAGCCATTATCCCAATCATCCTGATTTCTACAAACTCTGTGATATTTATGGTGTATATGTAATTGATGAAGCTAACATTGAGTCACATGGAATGGGATATGGCAACGAATCACTCGGTCACGTTTTGTCATGGCAGAAAGCTCATGTTGACAGAACCGTAAGAATGGTAGAGCGTGACAAGAATCACCCTTCAGTAATTATCTGGTCGCTGGGTAATGAAGCAGGACCCGGGGAAAATTTTGTGGCATCAAAAAATGCCATCAAGGCTCTTGATACTGAAAGACCTGTTCATTATTCAATTTATAATGATGTTGCCGATATTGAGTCAACTATGTATCCTGCGGTGGAATGGATGGAACAAACGGGACTGAAGGATAATCCGAAGCCTTTCATCATGTGCGAATATGCCCATGCCATGGGTAATGCTGTTGGAAACCTTCAGGAATACTGGGATGTGATCTATGCACATAAAAGACTTATAGGCGGTTGTATCTGGGATTGGGTTGATCAGGGCCTTGCCAAAGCCGTGCCCGGAAAGCCAAACGAATATTTCTATGCTTACGGAGGTGATTTTGGAGACCAGCCAAATGACGGTAATTTCTGCATCAATGGCCTGACGACACCCGACAGGTCTGTTACTCCCAAGATGGAGGAGGTAAAAAAAGTATATCAGAATGTGGTAGTTACACCGGTTGACCTGCTCACTGGCAAGATCAATGTCAGGAATATCAACCTTTTTGTTAATCTCAATCAATATGACCCTGAATGGGTACTCGAATGCAACGGAAAGACAATCCAGTCGGGACTTTTGCCGTCGCTAGATATTGCTCCTCTTGCCTCAGAGGTTGTAACAATACCGATAACAAAGGTAGTGCCTGCTGCGGGAGATGAATATTTCCTCAAGGTCCTTTTCAAACTGAAGAACGATGAACTCTGGGCAAAAAGAGGGCATGAAGTTGCTTCGGAACAGATGAAAGTGCCGTTTGATATTCCGTCAGTTGCCGCTCTGGATGCAGATCTGATGAATGCCCTGACCCTGGAGGAGAACGGCGATATGGTCACAATTTCCGGAAAATCTTTTAAAATGAATTTCAGCAAAACAGCCGGTACAATTACCGACCTGGAATACTATAACACAAAAATTTTCCAGTCTGAATTTATTACTTTGCGTCGTCCGTTTATGAGAAGACCTGATCCTGCCCAGCCAGCACAGCCACCACCTCCTCCCCAGGTACAGTTTACCAGTATCGGAGGGCCTTTGGTAAATCTTTACAGGGCACCAGTTGATAACGATGCACGCGGCAGGGGAAGAGCATCAGGCACCACCCAGTTATGGAACCTCAAGGGCGAAGTTACGGGGTTCAGTGTACAAAAGCTGAATGACAAAACAGCTGAAGTGAAAATTGATCTTAAATCGACTGAACCCGGTGGTTATTCAATAGCTTCAAGCACCACTTACACTGTATACGGTAACGGAACTGTAGATGTAAATACAGCTTTTACGCCCGATGAAGCTACCTGGTCGCTGCCAAAACTTGGTTTCATTTTCAAGCTCAATCCCGGATTTGAGCAAGTTGAATATTTCGGAGCAGGACCATTTGAGAATTATGTGGACCGTAAGCGTGCCTCATATATCGGAAGATACGCTACAACTGTAGATGATATGTTTGTACCTTATGTCAGGACACAGGATTGCGGTAACAGGACTGATGTACGCTGGGTTACTCTTACCAATCATACCGGAACAGGCATTATGGTATCAGCACCTGCCCTGATGAATTTCAGTGCACTGCACTTCAGTCCGGTTGATCTTAACGAGGCCAATCATCCTTTTGAACTTACCAGAAGGGATGAGACAATTCTCACGGTTGATCTGGCAGGCTGCGGTTTAGGTAACGGAAGTTGCGGACCTCCGCCAATGGATCGTTATCTTCTGAAAACAACCAATGCCGTATTTAGTTACACTATTAAACCTTACACTTCAGTATTGGGAGATAAATCAGAGGTTGCCGTCAGATAGAGGAATCACAGTGTGAAGAAATAAATAAAGAAGGTGTCTCAAAAGGACACCTTCTTCTCCATTAATAATATTGATCAAGTTAATTACCGACGGAAACATTGGGACCTATGATGATAAACACCTTCAGCCCGGAGGGAGGATTAACACCAACGATAATTATTATTCTATTATTGCTGATGTGGAAGCCTCAGCTGGCCTTCAGGGGAAACAGTTCTGTTATCTTGTCTCCCGCCCAGGGACTTGCATCTGTAAACCGCCTTCTGAAAGATCCTGAAATGCATAGCGTCGCTCTGGCCCAATTGGAATGGATGCAGGGGAAGAATCCTTTCAGCCAGAGCCTGATGTATGGTGAAGGGTACGATTTCACCCCTCAGTATGCAGCGTTTACGGATGATATAGTGGGGGGACTTCCTGTTGGCATACTGACAAGGGATGATCTTGATATTCCATACTGAAAGCTGCAGTGTTGCATAATTACAAGGAATTATGGGGGCAGCCTGCGTTCCGCATGATGGAGTTGATTTACTATCTTTATGAATGAATCAAGATACAGCAAATATGGATAGGCCTGAATATATCCGGTACAGTCTCGTTTAATGGGAAATCCATGTCGTTTTTTAATAATAAATTATATTCCTGGCAGAATTTTAAAAAACTCTTTGGTTTTACTGGTAACAGTCTTTTTTCCCGGTCGTCTTTATGTTGAAAAACAATAAACAATAAAGACCGTGATAAAAAATTTCTTTTCCGTGGTTTTCCGGAATATTGCCCGGAATAAGGTTTCCACTTTCATAAATGTTGCAGGACTTGCTACAGGATTGGCTGCATCCCTGCTTATTCTTCTGTGGGTGCAGAACGAGCTGAGCTTTGAGAAATTCAATGTTAACTCTGAAAGCATATACAGGGTGGAGGAAGATCAGTTTTATTCCGACCAAAGGTATCATGTAACTGTCACCCCGTTTCCCAGCGGACCGGTCTGGAAGGAGAAGATCCCTGAAATCAGGGAGCAGGTAAGGATTAATCCCTGGCTTCCCAGGATACTTTTCAGAAAGGATGATAAAGTTTTTTTTGAATCACATGTTGTTGCTGCCGATTCCACGATCTTCAGGGTTTTTACTTTCAGGATGATTATGGGCAATCCGGAAACAGCGCTTAATGATCCCAATTCAGTAGTCCTGACAAAGACACTGGCTGAAAAGTATTTCGGGAAGGACGATCCGCTTGGACAGTCCCTTACCATTGAAAACAATCTGGAGGTGAAAGTCACAGGTGTAATAAATGATCTGCCGAATAATTCAATCTTTTCATATACGGCTATTTTACCGTATTCACTGCAGCCTGCTTTAAGAGTGCCTGTTAGTTCGCACTGGGGCAGTAATTCTATTTTTACCTATGTTGTACTCGCGAACGGAGCAGATATTGCATCGGTAAATAAAAAACTTACTGATGTGGTCCTCGAGTTTCATCCTCAGACAACCACAAAATTTGTGGTGTTTCCCCTGCTTGACATCCATCTGCATGGGCAATTTGGGTTTACGGAAACTAAAGGGGCCGTAATGACGGTTTACATATTCAGTCTTATCGGGATATTCGTTCTTCTCATAGCGTGTATTAATTTCATAAATCTTTCAACAGCAAGGGCTTCCGTCAGGGCAAAAGAGATTGGAATAAAAAAGGCAACAGGAGCAGGGCGGATGAATATATTCTCCCAGTTCATGCTTGAATCATTATTCCTGGTTCTCATATCCCTTGTTCTTGCGCTTGTGCTGATCGGCCTGTTTCTGAATACTTTCAATGATCTGTCTGGCAAGCACTTCGTACTTGCTGACCTGCTGACCTGGAGATATATGGCAGGTTTTATCCTGGTCGGTCTCTTTGCCGGTGTTATTGCAGGCATCTATCCTGCAATTTACCTGTCAGCTTTTAAGCCGGCAGCTGTTCTGAAGGGTGAGATGGTAACAGGAGGCAAGGCACGGCTGAGGCAGGGTCTTGTAGTGCTGCAGTTTACACTTTCGATACTTATAGCAACGACCTCAGTTTTTATGTTTATGCAATTGAAATTCCTTCAGAATAAAGATCTGGGATTCAATAAAGAAAATCTGATAGTCATACCTATGGCTCAGAATATGAGGCAGAATTATGATGCTTTAAAGAAGGAGCTGAAGAATGAAAGTCTTGTCAGGGGAGTAACTGCAGCCACCTCCAATCCTGTTCTCATAGGAAGTAATTCAGGAGGGGCAAGATGGGATGGACAGGACCCCACCAAAAGCATACTAATAGGCACTAATGCCGTTGACTATGATTATCTGAACACCCTTCAGTTGAAGCTTGTATCCGGTCGCGATTTTTCGATTGATTATCCGGGAGATTTTGCCAGGGATACGACAGGCAATTTCCTCATTAACGAGGAGGTGGCAAAGGCCATGGGGGACGGCGATCCTGTCGGGAAGAGATTCTCATTCATGGGTATAAACGGCACCGTTATAGGTGTAATGAAAAACTTTCATTTCAGAGACCCTGATCAGCTTGTGAGTCCGGTGGCCTTCGCACTTACCGACATCAGGAGGTTCAATTACATAATAATCAGGCTTGCAGATGATATTCCTGCTGCCCTTAAGGTGGTTGAGAAGGTCTGGAGAAATGTCATTCCTGAATATCCGCTCGAATATACTTTCGTCGACCAGGATTATGATAATCTTTTCAGAACACAGATCCGGTTCACTGGTCTTCTTAAATATTTCACAATTCTGGCTGTCATAATCGCATGCCTCGGACTCTACGGGTTATCCCTTTTTTCAGCTGAACGCCGGACAAATGAAGTAGCGATCAGAAAGGTCATGGGCGCCGGTCCTGTTTCCATTGTTTTTGCTCTCTCGAGGGAATTTGTTACGCTGGTTGTTATTTCTATTGTCATTGCTGTTCCCGTGGGCTGGTATATTGTGAAGAAGCTGCTGTCGGAATTTGCATACAGGATAGAAATCGATCCCCTGATATTTATTCTCATTTCCTCAGGAGCGATCCTGATCGCATTTCTCACAGTGAGCTTCCAGGCATATAAGGCAACAGGAATCAATCCGGCAACAGCTCTGAAGATCGAATGAAGAAGAAGTATGCATGACCTGTTACAGGGTTGGTGCTGGCGGAATAGTACAGGGAGATGATGTTTCAATGGATACTATAGATTCCTTGTACGGATATGTTTCTATTGGGGCATAGCCTGTGAATATGGTTTTTCGGCCAGTTTATAAGCAACAATACAATTCTTAAAGAAAGTAGGAACAAGCAGAAGATTCATTTCCTTAATAAATTCAATATCAGCTGTATTGCTCCCTGCTTCTTTTGTTCTGAGCAAAGAAACCTTTGTGTTGTCGGGATTAATCATAAATATTTCACCCTCCCAGTCGGTAACAATATAGTAGCCCGGAATTCCTGTGAAGGCAATCCCATCGCCTCTTCCTACGCCTTCAGTAAGTAGTGTCCTTTTTTTAGTGGCCAGATCGAACGTGGCGAAATCACTTCCTCCCTGTGATGCAACAAGAAGCCGGGCATTGTCAGATAGCAATCCATTCGGGCCATTCAGATCTTCAGTGAGCCACTCTGTCACTTCTCCTCCGGAATATTTGTGGATCTTGTTTTTATCGGTATCTGAAAAGTAAATGTTTCCCTCATTGTCGGATGCTAT
>JAVEXG010000087.1:0-10244 GCA_034004115.1 Bacteroidales bacterium
CTCCAGTATCTCTTCCCTCTGCCACATGGCAAAATGGACGGCGTGCCACCAGTGCATTTCAAGATGAAACTTGCCGTACCAGCTGTTGTATGTGAGACCGGTCTCGGCAGGGGGCAGGGATCCGCTGCATTGCAGCTTTGTAAGGTATTGTGAAAGTACCACTCTTCTTTCAAGTTCAAAGGCACGGGGATCGGTGCAGGCTGAAAAGTCAACAGCACCGCCGCTCATCCAGAATTTCTCCCAGCCTATCCTGCCGGCTTCGGCTGCGGCGCTGAAATCAGGTAACTGCCCATCCTCTTTTTCCTTGCCAAACTGACAGGAAAACTCCATAATTGAATCATTGTCAGATATTAAAAGAAACTGATGTTTGCCGGAGGCTTCAAACCGGGAGTCAGGATGAAGAACCTTTACGAAATAACTGTCATCGTCCTGAGTACGTCCGATAAGAGTTTCAGAATCTGAGGAAGAAATCAGCTCTGTTGCATGACCATCGGGTGAATTCAAATCATATCCTGCCGGAGCTGAGATCCCAAGCGGGAAATCAATCCTGACCATGAGACGTCTCTCCGAAATAAGCGGAGAAGATATAATTGCTGAAACAAGATCCCTGTCAGGATGACATACAGTCTCTACACTCACGGGAACGTCATCGACCATAAACCTGCTGGTAACCCTGCCCGACCACAGGTCAAGGGTCTGGACAGGATCTTTTATTTCGCTGATCTCTGCCTCCCTGCCTTCCTTATTCAGTATACGGAGTCCGATCATTCCGAGATGGATTCTGTGGGGATTGTTCCGCAGCCATTCAGAAGCAGCAAAACGAGTGGAATCCTCGTTCATTCTGAACTGATGGACATAATTGATTTTCCTGCCATGAACATCGTATGTCCTGTAAACATCATCAAGTGAGTAGTCTGAAGGATTTTCCCAGGTATGCCAGCCCCAGTTCGACATGGTCCCGAGAGGAATGCCATGTTCATAGAATTCCGGAAATGTCTGTAACCCCGTTACATCGACGGTAAAGGCAAAATCTCCGTTGCCGACAGAGACGGGACTGAGGCTGTCGGGTGAAGTTATTGTCACGTTGTGCCTTGTAACAAGCGCCTGCCGATCGATTGGTTGATTGTCAGTACAGGCAGTAACTGCAAGAAAGACAATTGACGAAAGGAAAAAGATGCGAAGATGTTTTTCAGGTAGGAAAAGAAGGTTTTTCATTTTTCTGACTGTGATTAACAAATTTATGAATTTTTAAAAGATATCCTAAAAGTATTCTGACATGATACAACCGGATTATCTATTGATTAGATTTGTGATGGATCAAAAGGTTCTTAACTGAATGGATGCGCAAATAACCATTATCGGAGCAGGTGTCGTAGGTCTTGCAATAGCCGCCAGAATGTCAAAGGACTTCGGTGATGTTTATGTGACAGAGAAGCACCCCACTTTCGGACAGGAAACCAGCAGCAGAAACAGTGAAGTGATCCATGCAGGTATTTATTATCCGCAAGGCAGTCTGAAATCGAAACTCTGCCTTGAAGGGAAATGGCTGATGTATGATTACTGCAGGGAACACGACATTCCCTTCAAAAACTGCGGAAAGATAATTGTGGCGACAACGGACGATGAAGTCCGCATAATTGAGGGGATAATGAAAACTGCTCTCGGTAACGGTGTGGATGACCTTGAAATGATAGAAAAGGACAGGATCGCCGAACTTGAACCATCAGTTTTTGCCATTAAGGCAATTTATTCTCCGTCAACCGGCATTGTTGACAGTCACTCACTGATGAAGAGCCTGGAGACCGATATTGTTATCAACGGAGGTCAGATCGCCTATGGAAGTGAGGTGACAGGGATTAGGAGGATTGAGGAAGGATATGAAATTACTATCCGGGACACGGAAAACACTACCTTCAGTTTCACCACCAGGATCGTCATTAACTCGGCAGGGCTTGGTTCAGACCTGGTTTCGGCTTTGGCAGGCCTTTCTGATGACAGACTGCGGATCAGGTTTTGCAAGGGAGAATACTTCAGGCTGAATCCGCCAAAGAACCGTCTTATCAACAGGCTGGTGTATCCGGTGCCCGTCCATAACCTGGAAGGCATCGGCATTCACGTCACGGTGGACATGGACGGCGGGGTGAAGCTCGGACCTGACGTGACTTATCTCGATTCAAATGTCTTTGACTACAAAGTCACTCCGTCAAAACAGGATGCTTTTTACCGCTCGGCACGCCTTTTCCTCCCCTTCCTGGAATACGACGACCTTGCTCCGGAAATGGCCGGAATAAGGCCAAAGATCCAGGGCCCGGGAGAACCTGTAAGAGACTTCTACATAAAGGAAGAGTCTGACCGGGGAATGCCGGATTTCATAAACCTGATAGGCATGGAATCACCCGGACTGACATCATGTCTTTCTATAGCTAACCATGTAAGAAACCTGATAAACATGTGATATATTTTTATATTTTTATTCGTTCAAAAAACAGAAGAAAAAATAATAGCAAGGAATATGAAAACAATCAGACACTTTATATCAGTAGCAGCAGCATTCACGATCTCATCGGTAATGCTCACAATCGATGCCCAGGTCAATGGCCCCGGCAGCAAGTACATCCCTGAAGTCGGTCAGCAGGGTAAGGATGTTGTGTGGGTCCCAACGCCCCAGGAGCTGGTGAACAAAATGCTGGAAATAGGCAGGGTGACTCCCGACGACTATGTCATTGACCTTGGTTCGGGTGATGGCAGGACTGTCATCAGCGCCGCAAAGATCGGTGCAAAAGCTGTTGGAATTGAGTATAATGCCGATATGGTAGCCCTCTCCAAAGAAAATGCAAAAAAAGAGGGTGTCGGAAATAAGACTGAATTCCTTCAGGCTGATCTTTACGAGACTGACCTTTCAAAAGCAACCGTAATCACAATGTTCCTGCTGCCCGAGATAAACCTGAAGCTTCGCCCCAGGCTCCTCGACCTCAAGCCCGGAACCCGTATAGTTTCAAATACATTCACGATGGGGGAATGGGAAGCCGATATGGAAGTTACAACCGAGGAAAACTGGAACAGCTGGAACACTGCATATCTCTGGATAATTCCCGCAAAGATCGGCGGAAAATGGAAGCTTGGCGACGGAGAACTTGAGCTGGTTCAGGAGTACCAGTTTGTAAGGGGAACCTTCAAAGCAGGAATAAGATCACAACCCGTTACAGATGGAAGACTTGAAGGAAATAAATTTACCTTCAAGATCAGCGACGACACTTATACAGGCGTTGTGTCTGACGTAATGATAAAAGGAACTGCCACAAACAAAGCTGAAGGCAAAACCTGGGACTGGACTGCTTCCAGGCAATAATGTTGTATCCCTGAATCAGGATTTGCTTCTTAAGAGTGCCTGGAGAGCTGTTGCCTCATCCCTTAAACGTGCGGCTTCGATGAAATCCAGTTCGGCGGAAGCTTTTTCCATGTTTTTCCTGGTAAGCTCAATGGCTTTTCCCAGGGCCTCGCGATCCATGTACTTCACAACCGGATCGGCTGCAATATCAGGCCTTTCAGGTTCTATATAAGCCTTCACGGAGACTCCTTTCCTGCTGAGTCCGCTGAGGATTGTCCCGGTCTTCTTGATAATCTGAGCAGGAGTAATTCCCATGAGCTCGTTGTAACTGAGCTGTTTTTCTCTCCTTCTGTTAGTCTCATTGATAGTTTCCTGCATACTTCTCGTTACTGTATCGGCATACATGATAACCTTTCCGTTCAGATTCCTGGCGGCTCTTCCTGCCGTCTGGGTAAGGGACCTTGCTGATCTCAGGAAGCCCTCCTTGTCAGCATCAAGGATGGCAACAAGCGAAACTTCCGGAAGATCAAGCCCTTCCCGGAGTAGATTTACTCCAACCAGAACATCAAAGTCGCCGGTACGAAGTCCTTCCATTATATCTATCCTCTCCAGGGTGTCAATATCGGAATGGATGTAACGGCATTTGATATCATATCTCAGAAGGTAAGCCGCCAGCTCCTCAGCCATCCGTTTTGTTATTGTAGTTACAAGCGTCCTCTCGCCGGCTTTTGCCCTGGTTCTTATCTCTCCCATCAGGTCGTCGATCTGATTCAGACTCGGCCTGACCTCAATCGGCGGATCCAGCAGCCCTGTCGGCCTGATAACCTGGTCAACATAAACCCCCTCGCTCTTCTCAAGCTCATAATCCGCTGGTGTGGCGCTTACAAAGATTGTCTGACCTGTCAGAGCCTCAAACTCCTCCATCCTCATAGGCCTGTTGTCGAGGGCAGCAGGCAGTCTGAAACCATACTCAACCAGAGTTTGCTTCCTTGAATGGTCACCCCCGTACATCGCCCTGATCTGGGGAACGCTTACATGACTCTCGTCTATGATTGTTAAAAAATCGTCAGGAAAATAATCAAGCAGGCAGAACGGGCGTGTTCCTGTAACCCTTCCGTCAAAATAACGCGAGTAATTCTCTATGCCGCTGCAATACCCAAGCTCCTTTATCATCTCAAGATCGTACATCACTCTCTGCTCAAGCCTTTTACCTTCCTCATACTTCCCGATTTCCCGGAAGTAGGTGACCTGCCTTACCAGATCATCCTGTATCTGACTGATTGCCTGATTGATTCTTTCCCTGGTGGTCACAAATATATTCGCCGGGTAAATAACATACTCATTCACTGTCTCCACCCTGTTGCCGCTCAGAGGATCAAAAAGCGATATTTCCTCTATCTGTTCCCCGAAAAAAACCACCCTTACCGCTGTATCAGCATAGGAAGGCATGATGTCGATTGTATCCCCCCTTACCCTGAATGTACCGTTCCGGAACTCGAGTTCGTTCCTTGAGTAAAGACTGTCAACAAGCTTCCTGAGAAACAGGTTTCTGGCAATGTTCTGCCCCGACCGGATGTGAACAGTGTTGGAATGAAAATCCTCGGGATTGCCTATGCCATATATGCACGATATGGATGACACAACAATTACATCCGTTCGTCCCGAAAGCAATGCGGAGGTGGCGCTTAGCCTCAGTTTCTCTATTTCCGCATTGATAGAAAGATCTTTTTCTATGTAGGTGTCGGTAACCGGAAGATAGGCCTCAGGCTGGTAATAATCATAATAGGATACGAAATACTCCACCCTGTTTTCGGGAAAGAACTGGCGAAACTCACCATAGAGCTGCGCAGCAAGAGTTTTGTTGTGACTGAGCACGAGAGCAGGCCGCTGAACCTTTTCAATTACATTGGCAATTGTGAAGGTCTTTCCTGATCCGGTCACTCCCAGCAGAGTCTGATATGGCACCCCGCTGTTCAGGCCTTCAACAAGCTGGGATATGGCTTCAGGCTGGTCGCCGGTCGGCTGAAAATCAGATACAAGTTTGAATTCCATAGCTTCCAAAATTAACTGTTCTTTTTATTTTAATGATTTTTTTTACTTCATTTGAGAGCCGGTTTAACGGTTTGAAAAAATGTCATCTGAAATACCTGCCCTAACCTTACACTTGTTTTCCTGTAAGAAAGGTTTAGTTTTTCTTCTATTTGTTTCCCTGCTTATCGCTGCCGGGACAGATTTGTTTTCTCAAAATTATAACATTCAGACATTTACAACCAGGGAAGGCCTTTCACACAATGATGTCCGGGCTATGGTTGCAGACAGCTCGGGATTTATGTGGATTGCCACATGGGACGGACTGAGCCGGTACGACGGCTATTCATTTAAAAACTATTTCCATAAGACCAACGACTCACTGTCCCTGCCCTATTTTTCAGTACTGAACCTTCAGGTCGATGGAGCCGATAATCTCTGGCTTCTTACTGACGACCAGCAGGTGGCAAGGTATGACCGTTATAACGACAATTTCAGGAGAGTATATCACATTCAGGAAAATCTCCCGGCATCGTACCGAAATATAAGCGTTGATGAGTCAGGCTATCTGTGGCTTATTACAGAAGACAGTATGATAAGATATGATTTCATTAACGACAGATTTGACTTCTATGACATTTCCATGTTCCACAGGGAACTGAATTTGCCTGCTTCAGCCACAACCCCGACGGTTTCAATCACTGAAAAGGACCGGATCTGGCTTGTCAGGGATGTTGTTTGTGAATTCAAGAAGCATGACGGCAACAGGCTGGATCTTGTAAACAAATACAGGATCGATGCAGGAAACTACCCGGTGTTCCTGGATTTCAACTTCAACTTCTATCACAGGATATGGTTCTCCCCATCCGGCAGAAAGTGGATCTTTTCAAATAATGGACTATTTCTTCTTGACGAGAATTCGGGAATCTTCAGAAAACACAGTGACACAATTCCTTCAGATGATTTTACCGGATCAGGTTTTTTCTCATGGTCGGAAAAAAACGAAGGCCTGTTTGTTTTTGACGGAGACGAAAACGTCCTGTACAAAATACCTCCTGCACAGAGCCAGCTTGTAAAGGGAGTTTTCTGCCAGAACAAAAATTTCATGTGGTTTTCAAATAATTCCTTCAGCGGTTCACCGCTCGGACTTAACAGGGTTGTATTCACTCCTGGCTGGTTTAAAGCATACGACATTCCTGTTGACATCAATGACATTGCCGCAGTTTATGCAGTTACGAAAGACAAATACGACAGGCTTTGGGTGGGCGCGAGAGGGAAGTATCCTCTTGTAAGAATTTCGCCGGATGGAATTGTTGAGAAGATACGGATTGACGGCATTCCTTCTCCAGAAAATTCCGGCGCCGTGAGGGCACTGCTGGCAACCCCCGATGGCTTATGGATAGGCTTCTACAGGGATCTGCTTCTTTTCTACGACTTCAGCACAGGCAGGTTCCTCAGGTATCCGGCTGACGGAATAAATCTGAGGATGCTGGCTCTCGATGATAAAGGGCAACTGGTAATGGGACTACCAGGCACCATGATAGGCGTATATAATCCCGCCACCCAAAAAATTGAAAAGAGTTACGACCTGAATTTCAGTTCACCTGTTTACAAAATCCTGTTATCTGATAAAGAAATCCTATGGGCAGGACTGTACAAAAGTAAAATTGCGAGACTGGATGCCAGTACCGGTGATATTAAAATATTCACACTCTCGAAAGAGAATTTTAATGCAGAGGACATTTACGAGGACAAAAACGGTGAGATATGGATTGCCCTCCTTGGCGGAGGAGTCTGCCGCCTGAACCCCGATTCAGGTGAAAAGGTGTTTTACACCACTTCGCAGGGACTCTCCAATAACATAAC
The DNA here is from genome assembly GCA_034004115.1 of Bacteroidales bacterium. GTDB lineage: Bacteria > Bacteroidota > Bacteroidia > Bacteroidales > VadinHA17 > LD21. The sequence goes on from JAVEXG010000087.1 coordinate 7,223, forward strand.
CTACAGCATCCTCGGGGACCTTACCGGAAATATATGGGTTTCAACAAACACGGGCATCTCAAGGATAAACCCTCAAACGGGCATGATCAGAAGTTTCGGCCTGAATGAGGGCCTTGCAATCAATGAGTTCAACTCCGGGGCGTCCTTCAGCGACAACGGAATGTTTTTTATGGGAGGCATGGGCGGTATCGTCAGCTTCCACCCTGATTCAATCAATAAGGAGGAAGCAGAAACCGCTGACCAGAAAGTCATACTGACCGAAATCAGGGCATCCGGAGAATACAAGCCTTTTAAACAGTCAATCACGGGACCAGACACCGTTCTTCTTGAAAAAGGCGAAGACAATATTCATATCTTCTTCTCCTCCTCCGATTTTGCAAGTTCAGATAAGACACATTACAGATACAGGTTGTCCAGGATTAACACCGACTGGGTTGAAACCGACTCAAGGACAAGAAATGTAAACTATTCCAACCTAAGGCCGGGCAGGTACTTGTTCGAGCTGGAGGCTACCGGACGGGATGGCTCCTGGACGGGGACAAAGGAGTTGAGAATAAGACTGAAACCTTTTTATTATCAAACCCCTGCCTTCAGAGTTTCTATTTCTGCACTGCTGATTCTGCTTATCTCAGGTTTTATTATGATGCGCATCAGGCAACTGAATCATATTGCCGATCAGAAACAGAATGAGCTGAGGCTCCAGTCACTTCAGGGTCAGATGAATCCGCATTTCATCTTCAATTCACTGAACTCGATTAACTATTTTATTTCAAAGAATGATGCCCTTTCGGCGAACAGATATATCTCGGATTTCTCAAAACTGATAAGATCGATACTTTATAATTTCAGCAGCGATTATATATCTTTCGAAAAGGAGGCAGAATCTATAGGGGAATATCTTAAGATTGAGCATTTGCGTTTCGGTGATAAGTTTGACTATTCAATCAGCATGGATCCTGATATTCCCCATGGCCGGTTCAAAGTTTCACCAGGGCTTGTCCAGCCTTTTGTTGAAAATGCCATATGGCATGGCGTGAGGGGTCTGGGAGAGAGAAAAGGTCGCGTTACCGTTAAATGGGAACTGATCAATGAAAAGCTTACATGCACTGTTGAAGATGACGGTATAGGAAGAAACAATGCCGAAGCAATGAAAAGCAAAATTGATCCCAAAGTTTCAAGAGGCATCTCAATTGTAAGTGAGCGGCTTTCCATAATAAACAAGCTCAGGAAGAGCAATTACCAGATTGTCATAACCGATCTTTATCCTGATATGCAAGAAGCAGGGACAAAAGTCGTTATAGATATACCGGTGAAGATAGACTGAAACGATGAACAAACTCAGGACGATTGTAATTGATGACGAAAAGCTTTCGAGGGAGGTGATCTGCAATTACCTTGAAACCTATTGTAAGGATATAGAGGTAGTAACAACCGCCTCATCCGTTAAAACAGCTTTCAGGGCTATCGCACGGCACCATCCCGATTTTGTCTTCCTGGATATTGAAATGTCTGACGGTAAGGGATTTGATCTCCTTACAATGTTCGAAAGGATCGATTTCAAGGTAATATTTGTGACCGCATATTCGGAATATGCTGTAAAGGCATTCAGGTTCAGTGCAGTGGACTACCTTCTAAAGCCGGTAAGGATCGATGAACTGATTTCCGCTGTCGAGAAGGTAAAATCCCTGAAGATCCAGGATTCGGTCATGCTCGAAGAACTGATGAAGAATCTCCGCCGGGAATCTTTCCCTCCAAAAACACTTGTAATACCCCACCTGAAGGGTTTTGATGTGCTTAAAGTATCAGAAATAATAATGTGTATGGCTGACGGCTACTGTACAAACTTTGTCGTTACAGGCAACCGCAGGTATACAAGCTCAAGGAATCTCAAGCACTATGACGAATTGCTTGAAGAATTAAATATTATCAGGGTACATCACTCCTATCTTGTCAATATTGATCACGTGGTCAGCTACAGCAGGCAGGGGGAAATATTTCTTACCGACAACAATAAAGCGTATCTGGGTGACTCATACAAGAGTATATTCATCAAGAAGTTCAGCGGGAGATAGATTCTGATCTATGCCTGTCATTACTTTTTCTTATCTTGCCCGTCCTCACTCCGGCCGGCACCTTTGAAAAACCTGCGACAGGGGTAAATCTTCTCCTTGTACAGCACGATTTTTTACCGTCACCAATTATTGTCAAAAGCTCTGCAATGTTTGTCAAAAATCCTTGGCAATCAGGTAACAAGTAATTAACTTTAGAGTGTTTTATCAGCATATCGGAGGACGTCAGATACAAGAATAATGAAGAAAATTTTATTAATTGCTTTTATATTGCTTCCAGCTATATCAGGACTTAAAGGGCAATCGCTTTCAATAATTCCAAATGCGCTGTCTCTGAGTCCGCTGGATAATTCTTCCGGAACAGTTGCCATTACAGCATCAGGTGTTGAATGGAGCATTGCCGACAACTCAGGTGGTTGGCTTTCATTTTCAGCCACAACAGGCGATACAAATGCTGTTGTTACTATTACAGCTGCGGCAAATGCTTCAGCACTGTCCAGATCAGCGGATGTAATAGTCTCAGGTACAGGTGAAGTAACACCTCAGGTTTTAGTAGTTACACAGGATGGAGGCACATTAACTATTTCTGATTCAGAAATATCGGTTCCCAGTTTTGCAAACAGTGATGGATCATTTGAATTAACATCTAATACATCATGGTCTGTTTCAGATAATGCAGACTGGCTGACACTATCTGCAATAAACGGTTCACTTGATGCTTCTGTTGCAATTAGTGTTGAATCGAATCCTCTTACTAATACCCGCTCTGCAGAAATAATAATAACAGGTAACGGACTTGCTCCACAGACAATTACTCTAATACAGGAAGGCGCTGCAGCTTCACTATTTGTCTCACCTTCCGATCTGACAGTGCTGGCAACCGCCAATACCTCCGGTTCGTTCACCATATCTGCTAACACCTCATGGTCAATAGCAGAAGAAGCCTCATGGCT
>JAVEXG010000087.1:10344-14611 GCA_034004115.1 Bacteroidales bacterium
TGGCTAACTGTTTCCAGAGCATCTGGTTCAAATAATGATATAATTACAGTTACTGCAGTGGCGAATTCTTCTGCGGCATCCCGATCCGCAATAATAACCGTAACTGGAAGCGGCGTATCGGATCAGACAATAAATGTGACCCAGGCGGGTGCCGCTGCCTACCTGATGTTGTCTCCAGGCAATTTGTCTCTTGCATATAGCGGAGGTTCAACTGGGACATTCAATATAACCTCCAACACTAGCTGGACTGTCACAAGCAACCAGGTATGGCTTTCCGTTTCTACTGCAGCCGGAACAAACAACTCTTCCATCCTTGTGACTGCAACAGCAAATCCATCAACCTCACAAAGGACAGCCACAATTACTGTCTCAGGAACAGGAGTTACCAGTCAGACAGTGTCCGTTACGCAGGCAGGCATCCCTACCTATACGGTTTCAGCTATTGCCAATCCCTCAGGCGCCGGTACGATATCCGGGGCAGGTACTTATGCATCAGGAGCTTCGGTGACGTTAACAGCTGCACCTGCAACCGGTTACAGGTTTGTGAACTGGTCAGAAGGCGGAACGGCAGTTTCAACAAGCCAGAGCTATACTTTCAGCATTACGGCAAACAGGACGCTTGTTGCTAATTTCAGCCTTGTTTCATATACAATTTCCACTTCATCAATCCCTGCAGGAGGAGGAACAACAAGCGGAGGAGGTTCCTACAACTACGGTGAATCGGCAACCGTTACGGCGACTCCCCTGACAGGCTACCGTTTCGTTAACTGGACGGCCGGAGGAACTTCAGTATCAACGAGTGCAAGCTATACTTTCACCGTCACAGCCAACAGGACGCTGGTTGCCAACTTCACCACTCTGACCTACACAATAACAACAACAACCAGCCCGGCCGGGGTAGGCTCGGCAACCGGAGGCGGAACATACAACTTTGGCGCTTCAGCCACTGTGACAGCTGCACCGGCAACAGGTTACCGCTTTGTTAACTGGACCGAAGGAGGAACAGTTGTTTCAACCGCTTCAAGCTATACATTCACCGTAAATTCAAACAGGAGCCTTCTGGCTAACTACAGCATCAATACATACACAGTCGCCACTTCATCAAGTCCTGCTGCTGGTGGCACTGCAAGCGGAGCCGGAATCTACAACCACGGAACCCAGGCTACGGTAACCGCAACTCCTTCGGCAGGATACCTGTTTGTCAACTGGACCGAAAGCGGCACTTCAGTATCAACAAACGTTAGCTATTCATTCACAGTTACCGCTAACAGAACACTGGTGGCTAATTACAGTCCAATCAGATACACTATAACCACGGCCTCCAGCCCTCCTGCCGGAGGCACCACTTCCGGTGGCGGCACCTTCTCACCATCGGCCACGGCTACTGTTACTGCCTCTCCTGCAACAGGATACCAGTTTATGGGCTGGACTGAGGGAGGGTCAACAGTTTCAACTAATTCGACCTACTCATTTCTCGTTTCCGCAAACAGGAACCTGGTTGCAACCTTCCAGTCAATCAGCTATCTTACTGTAAACACCCTGTCGAATCCATCGGTCGGAGGCACTGCAACAGGCCATGGAACCTATTCTGCGGGCACCATAGTCACAGTAAGGGCAACGGAGGCCACGGGCTACAATTTCGTCAACTGGAGCGAAGGAGGAAGTACAGTTTCAAGCAGCGAGAGCTATACGTTCACGGTTAATACAAACAGAACCCTCGTTGCCAACTTCAGCCCGATAAGCTATACGGTTACCACTTCTTCTAGCCCTGCCGGAGGCGGCACCACGAGCGGTGGAGGCGCTTTCATCTATGGCGATGCCGTGACGGTAACAGCTGTCCCTGCTCCGGGTTATCAGTTTGTAAACTGGACACAGGGTGGCACGGCCGTATCGACCAACTCCAGCTATTCATTTACCCTGACCGGAAACAGAACCCTGACTGCGAACTTCAGCCAGAATGCGTACACTATCAGCACCTCATCAAGTCCGGCTAACGGGGGAACCACCAGCGGGGGCGGTTCTTTCTCCTACGGTGACAATGCAACGGTCAGGGCTGTTCCATCAACGGGCTATACATTCGTTAACTGGAGCCAGGGAGGCACCGTCGTATCGACGAATATCATCTACTCCTTCACTGTTACATCGGGACTGACACTTGTAGCCAACTTCAGCCAGATTACATACACCGTGGCTCTGTCATCCGCACCTGCGGCAGGCGGGACCTCAAGCGGAGCCGGAACCTACGGATCAGGTACAACAGCCACAGTTACCGCTACACCTGCCACCGGATACAGATTTGTAAACTGGACTCAGGGTGGCATAGCCGTATCGGCTAATCCGGTCTATTCTTTCCCTGTGACAGCAAACATAACCCTTGTGGCCAATTTTGCCGTAGCCGACTACACAATTACCACAACGGCGAGTCCAGCCGGGGCTGGAACTGCTTCAGGAGGAGGATCATTTAACCATGGGGCATCTGTTACAGTAAGAGCAACACCGGCAACAGGATATCAGTTCACAAACTGGACCGAAAACGGATCAGCTGTGTCGACAAGCGCAAATTATTCCTTCACAGTTTCAGGAAGCAGAAACCTGCTGGCAAATTTCAGCCAGATACCCAGACTGCTCACGCTTACAGGACCTGAAGGAAACAACCTCCTGAATAATGACATATTAACTCTTGACAACCCGGAAGCAGGATCATTAGTTATTACGGTAAACGCCAATGCTGACTGGACAGTCACAGAAAACTCATTGTGGTTCAATGCCATAAAGGAAAGCAACTCCCGAATAAGGATTAATTACCTGGAAAACATCTCTGTAATTGACAAGGAAGGTCCTCTGAAAGTCACCACGACCCTTAATGCGGAGATGCAGGTCATTGTCAGACAGGAAGCAAGGATATCCCAGCTCGGTCTTTCCAAATTTGATGATGTCAAATTATACCCAAATCCCGCTGGAGACAGAACCAGACTGCTGTTTCCCCGGGAACTTCAGGGCAAAATCAGAGTCTCAATATCAAGTGTTCAGGGGATAAATGTTAAAACAGCCGAGTATGAACATATACTTTCAAATCAGATAGTTGAACTCGACCTGACGGGCATCCGGCCGGGACAATACCTGATGATAATCTCTGATGACACGGATCAGAAAACATTCAGAATGATAAAATTCTGAACCGGAATTGTATAAAATCTGATTTGGGATCGAAAGATTATTTTGAGTCATCCGAATTGGCTATCTCCTCTTCCTGTATAACCATATCCGAGGAATAATCGGCTCCGAGTCCGATAATTCCGGATTTCACCGAGTTATAGCCTTCACTCCCGATCTGAAGCCTCCACATCGGGGAACCTGATTTTTCAGCATCCAGCAGATAATATCCGGTTGATTCAATTATCTGGAAGGGTTTGCCAAAAAGATTAAGGGTGATTTCAGGTCCGGAGTAAACCTTAAGGTCGGAGTTTTCAGTAATCTGAGGAGAGGAAAAATCAAATACTTCGGAATTGACAAGAGGACTGGCAGACCAGGCTGTATTACCATAAATCAGTTCGGAAGTAATAATCCTGTCCTGTCTCACGCCTGAGGTAACCGCACCCGAGACAATTCCTGAAAAACCACATATTATCCTGACTTCAGGTGTAAAGACCAGGCTGTCGATTGTTATCGGTGAATGAACGAATTCAGCTGCAACATGGCGCTGCCCGCCGCTGAAAGCACCGTTAGAGGAAACAGTAATCTCATCAACCTTGTTAAGTGTGGCGGAAACCCTGATTTCAGTGATGCTGTTTGAGCGTATTCTGATTGTAATATCAAATTCCGGGCTGATTCCGATTGCTCCGTTAACGGCTGCAAGCCTGGTTCCATCCCTGAACAATTCAAAATGGTCGAGTGTGACAGCAAGGCCGTCGAATGCCTTACCCGGACCGGTAACCAGTACTCCGTCCATCTTTGACCTTACCGAGAAATCCTTTTCAAGGAGTTTGACCTTAAAATTGATGACACCCTCCTTGATTATATCAGTCAGAGTGGCATCTTCTGTTTCAAGTGTAAATGAAGTTTCTTCATTGCGTATGCCGGTAATTTTTCTCAAAAGACCGGAGGGGGTAAGATCACTTACGCCAGCTACGATAATATTCTGACTTGATAGTTTTTCAAGCTCTGAATTGGCCAAACTAAAAACAAGCTCGTTCTCAGTTACTTCCGACAATAAATTCATCTCTTCAGAACCTAACATGACCACCTGATCGGAGTAGGTCAGATTACC
>JAVEXG010000088.1:0-14496 GCA_034004115.1 Bacteroidales bacterium
TATTGCCCCTACCCCGGGGTGATACCCGGGCTACTGGAAGGCCAGCCCTCAAGGCTGGAGATCCCGGTTACTGCCAATACCACGACGAACAAACCTCCAAAAAATCAAAGATCGAGACACCCAATTTTTCATAAAAACTTTACATTATAGATGTCTACCAGTTACTCTTTTGGGTTAATAAAAACCGCACAAAACAGGAAAAAGGTCATTTTAGAAATCAGCGTAAAAGATCTTAGAAAATAAATAAGAATCCAGCCTTGACTATGATTAAATAGCCTCTGTCTTTTCCTTCAGCCAGATCCTTTCCGCGTCTGACAGATACGGGTTTAGCTTATCGTAAACTTCAGCATGGTAAGCATTGAGCCAGTCAATCTCGTTACTGTCGAGTAACGACTTGTCAATAAGCAACTTATCTATATAGCATAACGAAACGGTCTCAAACCTGAGGAATTTTCCGAATTCCGTTTCCTCGTCGCAATAACAGAGAATCAGGTTTTCCGTTCTGATCCCGTATTCACCCTCCCTGTAAATTGCCGGTTCGTTGGAAGTCAGCATTCCTTCCTCGATTGCTGTCCTGTTATCAGCCGGACTGATGCTCTGAGGTCCCTCGTGGACATTGAGGCAATAGCCTACACCGTGTCCGGTTCCATGTGCAAAATTCAAGCCCGATCCCCACATTGCCCTGCGGGCAACCAGATCGAGCTGGTAACCTCTGGTCCCCTCGGGAAATTTCGAAAGTGCAAGGTTGATATGCCCCTTCAGAACAAGTGTAAAATCCTTAATCTGCTGCCCGGAAGGAATCCCTACTACCAGTGTCCTGGTTATGTCTGTTGTGCCTCCATAGTACTGTCCTCCCGAATCGACAAGAAGAATGCCCCTGTCCCCTATCAGTGATCCTGAGCCCTGCTCTGCATGGTAATGCGGCAGAGCGCTGTTCTCGTTGAAAGCGACAATCGTTTCAAATGACGGTTTCAGGAATCCATCCTGCTGAGCCCTAAGTTCATTTAATTTTTCTGAAAGAGAATCTTCAGTCATGACGAGGTTGCCATGATTGCTTTCAAACCAGTGAAAGAATCTGGTGAGCGCAACCCCGTCCTTCACCATCACCTTGCCGATATTCGCAATTTCTGTTAGGTTCTTTACCGACTTCAGGCGCGTTGGAATGCTTATATCCTCGATGCAGCTAGAATTCAGAGATATTGCCTGAAATAATTCAACTGATGTGGTCTGCGGATTAAGCAGAACCGAATCGCCCTCCGTGACTGCAGGTATTATTTCAGCAGCCTCCTCATAGGGAAGCAGGACAACCCCCAGCCGGTCAAATTCAGCAGCCAGCCGCGGGGGGATTTTGGACTGGTCAATGAACAGCAATACCTGCTCAGGTCCGATAAGGGCATAGCACAACAGGAGCGGACTGTATTGCAGATCGTTGCCCCTGATATTCAGAAGCCACATTATATCATCAAGAGAAGATAAAAAATGGTAACCAGCCTTCATCTTCTTCATCCTGCTCCTCACCTCTCCTATTTTCTCGGCCCTGGTCTTACCGGCATATTCCGGCAGATGATCAAACGCCATTGAAAATGGCAAAGAAGGGCGACCTGACCAGAGAGGTGATATTAAATCGCTATTAACATCGATTATCACGTTCTTCCCCTCCAGTCTTTTTTGAAGCCTTCTGAAAGCCGAGAACTGAAAAATCTTCCCGTCAATCCCGATTTTGCCTCCCGGTTTTACATTCTCCACAACAAAATCCATGTAGTCATTCCGCTGATACTGACCGGGGCGCATGAATTCAAAACCTGATCCGGAAAGCTGGCGCACGGCCTGGATAAAATACCTGGCGTCGGTCCATAATCCTGCATGGGAATCCGTCACAACCACAGTCCCGGCAGATCCGGTAAATCCGGTAAGCCAACTTATTATCTGCCAGTGTTCGGGGATATATTCGCCGAGATGAGGATCGGACATGGGAATAATATACATGTCAATCCCTCCATCCTTCATGGCAAAACGAAGATTATTCAGTTTTTCAACAGGAGATGACATTAACGGTAAGTAACTGACGTACTAAAGGTTCTTTATCTCATTAACCAGGGCCTGAAGGGTGTTCTTTGCATCTCCGAAGAGCATCCTGGTCCTGTCGTTGAAAAAGAGCTTATTCTCGATAGCTGCATAACCTTTTCCCATTCCCCGCTTCATCACGATCACGTTTTTCGCATCACGGGCTTTAATTATTGGCATTCCGTAAATAGGGCTAGAAGGATCGTCCTCTGCAGCAGGGTTGACAACGTCATTGGCCCCTATCACTATGAGAACATCGGTATTTGGAAGTTCAGGGTTTATCTCATCGCTTTCTATAAGCTGCTCGTAAGGCACATCGGCCTCGGCAAGCAGTACGTTCATATGTCCCGGCATCCTTCCTGCAACCGGATGAATCGCGTATTTAACCTCGACTCCCTTTTCCTCAAGCAGTTTGTCGAGCTCATGACAGATATGCTGGGCCTGTGCAACAGCGAGTCCGTAACCCGGCACTATCACCACCCTCTTTGAATAACTCAGAAGAACAGCTGCATCCGAAAGATTAATCTCCTTCACCGTTCCTGCCTCACCTTCTTCGGATGTGCCTCCGCCGCCGAACACCCCTACTATCACATTCAGCAACGACCGGTTCATGGCCTTGCACATCAGGATTGTAAGTATGGTACCGGCCGATCCGACGAGGATACCGCCGGTCAGCATCGCCTGGTTATTGTAAAGAAACCCACCCATTGCAGCTGCAACGCCGGTAAAGGAGTTCAGAAGCGATATTACAACCGGCATGTCAGCTCCTCCGATAGGCATCACGAATAAAACGCCATAGAGAAGCGAAACCACCAGAACAATATAGATCAACGGGGTAAGTTCAGCGCTCGCCTGAACGTCACGCGACATTATGAACACTATAGATGCAAGAAGAAGGGCAAGAATCGAAAGATTTACATACTTCATCGCCTTCACCCTCATATCTCCGATCCAGCCGTCGAGCTTCCCGAAAGCTATCATACTTCCGGCAAATGATACCGATCCGATAATGAGTGCAATAAGAATTGCAAGAACCTGTCCGTTAGCCATTCCAGTTCTGGCAACAAGTTCCTGGCTTAGGTGAGGAAACTCCATCAGCGAAATCAGCGCCGCAGCCGCTCCTCCCATCCCGTTGAAAAACGAAACCAGCTGGGGCATTGCGGTCATCTTGACTTTCCTGGCGATAACCCAGCCAATAATAGTTCCGATAATAATTGCTGCAATTATCCAGGGGAGGTTTCCGATAGGAACACCATCCTTCCTATGAAAAATAATTGTTGCCAGGATTGCAAAACCCATACCGTAAGCCGCCAGGGCATTTCCCCTTCTGGCAGTCCGGGGATGACTGAGCATCTTAAGGCCCATTATAAACAGCACGGATGCAACTATATAAATTATCTCAAGTATTGTTATTCCGAATGGAAATTGCGATGTTCCGCTCATTTTGTTGTGGTTTAGGAGATTAATACCGGATTATCACTTCTTCTTTTTGAACATTTCAAGCATCCTGTCGGTCACCACAAAGCCCCCGACAACGTTCAACGTGCCAAGAACAACCGCAAGGAAACCGAGAATCATTGATCCGGTAGTGTCGGCGTGACCCATCACAATTATTGCCCCGATGATCACAACCCCATGGATCGCATTGGCCCCCGACATGAGGGGAGTGTGAAGAATTGCCGGGACATGGCTTATAACCTCTATTCCCAGGAAAATCGACAAAATGACCAGGAATATCGCCTCCCTGTTCTGGAGGAAGAAATCTGAAAATTGTTCCATCTGCTATTATTTTATACCAAGTAACTGTTTTGCTCTCTCGCTTACGTATTCCCTGTTGTGAACAGCTGTAGTTCCCGCAATAATGTCATCCTGAAGATTGAATTCAAACGCTCCGTCCTTACCTATCATAAGTTTCAGGAGGTTAACAATGTTTGAGCCGAACATCTTACTTGAATCCGTGGGCATGTCGGAAGGAAATTCTGAATTGCCGATAATTGTAACTCCATTGACTATAATGGTTTTATTGTTTTCGGTAAGCTCACAGTTGCCGCCTGTGCAGGCCGCAAGATCAACTATTACAGAGCCTGACTTCATTGCCTGCACCGTTTCCTTCAGAATCAGCACCGGAGCCTTCCGGCCGGGTATCTGGGCAGTGGCTATGACTACATCCGACAACCTGGCGTGCTTCTGAATGAGTTCCTGCTGTTTCAATTTAAATTCTTCCGTCTGCTCAACGGCATAACCGCCTGCTGCTGAATCCTCCTTTGCTCCATCCACTTCGATGAATCTGCCGCCGAGGCTCTTAACTTCCTCCTTAACAGCTGACCTTACATCAAACACCTCCACCACTGCTCCAAGCTTCCGGGCAATTGCAACTGCCTGCAAGCCGGCAACACCCGCTCCCAGTATCAGAACCTTGGAAGGCTTGATGGTCCCGGCAGCCGACATAAACATCGGGAAGAAACCCGGAAGAGCTGATGCAGCAGCCAGAACAGCCTTGTAGCCTGAAACTGTCGCCATTGACGAGAGGATATCCATCGACTGCGCCCTGGTGGTGCGGGGAATAATGTCGAGCGCCAGAACTGTCAGCCCCCTGAGTCTTGCCTTTTCGAGCCATTCCCTGTTCTCTGCAGGGTTGACAACACTGCAAAGAGTCTGTCCTTCAGAAAAAATCTGCAGTTCGTCCTCAGGAGGAGGATTGACTGACAAAATGAAAGCTGACCCGGAAACAAGATCTTTCCTGTCAGCAACCGAAGCGCCTGCTGCAAGGTAATCGTTGTCGGAGGCCCAGGCAAGCATTCCTGCACCCTTTTCAACGATAACCGTAACACCCAGCTTAATGAGAACGGCAACTTCTCCCGGAAGCATGGCCACTCTCCTTTCTGCTCCGGATTCCTTAAGAATGCCAATAACCATTTGTTTCAAATTTGGAGTTAGGAGTACGTAACTCAGGTTTTAGTGTGTGAAAAAAATAACAGCACAAAATAGCAATTATTTTTCTTTCTCTAAGAAATTCTCCAGCCAGAAATTGTTTCCTTCAGTCCTTAAATGTAAACCCTTTGCCCCGCCCCAGCCATGACGGCCGTTCGGATAAAGCATGAAACTGAATTTTTTACCTTCATCCTGCAGACGGGAGATCAGGTATATTGAATTCTGCATGTGAACATTGTCATCAAGGTCACCATGAATCACATAAAGTTTCCCTTTAAGGTTTTTTGCCCAGGTAAGCGATGATCCGTCCTTGTAGCCTTCCGGATTTTCCTGCGGAGTATCCATGAATCTTTCAGTGTAGATATCATCGTAAAGCCTCCAGTCGGTGACCGACGATATCGCAACTCCATGTGTCCAGTAATCTGCTCCCCGGGTAAGGGCCATGCAGGTCATATAGCCTCCGTAAGAACTTCCTGTTATACCCATTCTCGATCCGTCGATATATGGCTTTTGCTGGAGCCATTTCACTGCATCCTGGTAATCAAGGATTTCCCATTTGCCCAGACTGCGGTGAAGATAATCAAGCCCTCTCTTGCCGAAATGGCCGGAGCCCCTGTGATCAACCGTAAAGGTGATTATTCCGTTTTGTGAATCCCACGACGGATCGGTTCCCTGCCACCTGTTGCTTACATTCTTTGAATCGGGACCGCCATATATCCGAAATATCACCGGATATTTTCCGGAGGCATCAAAATTCAGAGGATAGGTAATTATTGCCGGCATTGAAAACAGTCCGTCAGCTGTTGAAATTCTGAGAAGCTCCGCCTTTGAATGTTTCGACGGATCATAGGCCGGCTGATCAAATTTGTGGATCTCCCTTACCTGCCGGCCCCGGCTGTCAAGGAGAACTATGGAACCTGCACTTGCAATATTATTCCATGTATCGACAAACCAGGTGCCCTTCGGTGATATGCTCGCCGAGTGGCTTCCAGCTTCGCTTGTCAGCTGAACAAGGTTTTTTCCATCGAGCCCGACGCGAAACAAATGACTGTCGGTCGATTCTGTTCCCGTGGCAGTGAACCATATAACCTTTTGAATTTCATCAACCCGTTCTATACCCGTGACCCTGAAGTCGAGACTGGTAAGCTGCGCTATAAGTTTGTTATTCCAGCTGTAGTAATACAGATTTTCCCAGCCGTTTCTGACACTGTTAACAATGAATCCCGAACCGTCTTTCATCACATAAATATCCTTGTAGAAATCGAGCCATGCTTTCTGCTTTTCATTGTAGATTTCAGAGAAATAGCCGGTGGCCGGATCGGCAAGTATGATATTCATTTCATTCTGATCGCGGTTTATCAACTGAACTGCCAGCTTCCTGCTGTCGGGTGTCCAGAACGGCCATGCAATATATTGATCAACATTGTAATCCGTCTTCACCCAGGTGGTCTTTCCGGATTCGATATCGGAAATACCCATTTTCACCTTGGGATTCGGATCACCTGCCTTTGGATAGGGAACCTGTTCAAGAAGACCATGAATACCGTCAGCTTCATCCAGACGGTTCAATGTAAAAACCGGAACTTCAGTCTCATCAGTCCTGAGGTAGGCAATCATGCTGCCGTCGGGCGACCACCAGAAAGCTGCATAGCGGCTGGGGCGGTCGAGTATCTCCTCCATGTAAACCCATGATGAGTAACCGTTATAGATTCTGTCGGAAGCGTCGAATGAGAGCCTGATCTCCCTGCCTGCAGCAAGGTCATACACATAAAGGTCCTTGTGCCTGGTGTATGCAATCTTTTGGCCGTCGGGCGAAAAGCGGAAATTCACTTCCTCTGCATCATCGCTGGTCAACCTTTTAAGCTCCCTGTCACCTATCCTGAAAAAATAAAGGTCATTGTCACGACTCAGGACTGCACTCTGACCATCGGCACTCACAATGTCATATAAACCCAGGATCACTCCTGAAGGAAGTGCTTCGCTCAGAACTACCCTATCAGTCTTTTCGGGAGTCACATCAACGCTTCTGCCGTTCCGGGCATTTACTTTTCTGGTTACCGGCCTGTTCCCGGAATCAACAGTCTGAAGAAGAAAATTATTGTCATCGGCCCATCCGGTTACCCTGACACGGCTGCCGCCCCTCATCTGGGAAAACAAGGTACCGGAACCGGATATAAGAATTAAAAAAAGGATAAGGGCAAAGCGTAATAGTTCAGATCTTTTCATCTATTGAGAATTTGATATTTCAGTTAACTGAATAAATAAATTTCCCGGGAATTTGCCAGATGTCAGGTAAGTCAGCACATGATAAATCCCGAAACGAACAAAAATAACCTTTTTAGCCATTGGCGCTTCATCGGGGCTGAATTTACACTGGAAATGATTTAGAACGGGAAACGCCCCGTTTGTCATGACCAACGCGGTTTGTCAGTCCCATTAGGGGAGCCAAAGCAGACAAGAGGTCATCGTCATTCCGAGACCCGGGCGCCCGGGTTGCAAAATGTGCCAGACGACCACCGTATTAGCGAATCCCGGGTGTCCGGAGCGAAGGACAACACCACACTGCGAACCGGGCGTCTTACACCCTGCCTGGTTCGCCGAAAACTTAGTGAAGGTGGGAACCTAATGTCTTAAACAATATCATAAACATTTCTTAAAAAAAGTTAAATTATTTTTTGGAGAGAGTTCGAAAATTAATTAGTCATAGCCGGAAACACATATTAGTCTGATAATATGTCTGTAACATGCGAACTAAGCCGGATAATTATGCTTTCTGTAATTTGCTTTAAGACTATTTTTTTGTCGAGGTCATTTCTGTAGGTGAATTGTTTTTAAAAATGAAAAAGGTTTTATACGCTTAAAATAATGGCAGAGAAAGACAATCATAATATTGAAACACTCCGTTTAATGCCAAAGACACAACAGCAAGTTGCAGGAGAATATGGTATTTCAGTAAATACTCTGAAAAGCAGACTTAAGTTGACAGGAATAGAGCCTCCCAAATTTAATCAGACCTAATTTGTTTTTCAAATTATGTCCAGCTATTTGGGGGGTTAAGACAATGGTTCTTGAATGGTTCTAGTTGGTATGCTAATGGTTCTAACCATAATACTAATCAGAGACTTGTATATAACATCGAACCCTAAATAATAGTAACATTTGTTACATTTGGATTAATAATTGTATTAAGTATCAGGACAAACCATTACACCTTAAAATACTTTAAAAATGAAAAAATCCGTCTATTTGGTTATTTTGTTACCTTTATTATTAGGACTTATTATGAGTTCATGCAATGATAATGATGAGGAACAAGTCATAACAGGATTCTCTATGAATAGAATATTTTTCATCGAATATGTTAGCGTTGATGGAACAAACATTCTACAAAATGACTCTCCGATTGAGGTATATTACGAGAAAAATGGAATTGCTGAGAAAGTTGAAAGGTCAAATCTTAACTATCCAAATGGATTTACAATTACGAGTCAGCGAAATACAGCTTCTGATGGCTCTGATGAATTATGTGTCAAAGTCTTTCCCAGCGATTACTATAGTGATGAGAACATTTCTACAACCTATATCAAGCTTGGTGATTTTCAAACAGACACAATTCAATGCCAATTTGAAAGAACAGCGAATTCATTTTATCTAACAAAGACTTGGCTTAATGGCGCACTTGTTTGGGATATAGAAACGAAGCCATCATCACGACTTATTCAGATTATAAAATAAATTGTAATCCTTAAAAACTGAGTGAGTTAGTAAATATTGGGAATCGCTAAAGTAGATGTATTACAAAAGCGGGTCAAATTGACCCGCTTTTTGCATTCTTAATTCTGTTCCTGCTCATTGGGGTGCCCCGTAGATTTATAAATCAGTATTGTTATTTTTATAACATTGTTATTTATTTAACACTAAATATCGTATCTTTGCATCGTCAATAATTAAATATAGGTATTGACCTTTGGCTTACTAAACGATAAAAGAATGACTATCAAAGAAATAGCTGAAAAGATAAACGGAAGGGTTGTTTGCGGCGAGGAGAGATTATCTGAAGTAATTGAATATGCTTTTTCTTCCGACCTGATGAGTGACGTTCTTAAAGTCGACAGGGAAAATATCTTACTCATCACCGGTCTGGCCAACCTTCAGACAATAAGGACCTCGGAAATGTCAGATAT
This sequence comes from Bacteroidales bacterium, assembly GCA_034004115.1. Lineage (GTDB taxonomy): Bacteria > Bacteroidota > Bacteroidia > Bacteroidales > VadinHA17 > LD21. Next base: position 9,180 of record JAVEXG010000088.1, read on the forward strand.
CAACTGCATCGTTTTTGCCAGGAACAAAAAGATCAACAGCGAAATTTTATCCCTTGCGGAAGAAAACAGAATGGTGCTTATTGAATGTCAGCATTCCGTTTTCAAGATCTCGGGGGAGTTGTATATTGCGGGAATAAAACCTTTGTATTAGCGGATGCAATACAGGTACAAAATAGCCGGCGGTGACTTCTCGAACGCGGGGACCATTGCGAGTTCTGTCAAAAAGATCCTCCGGCAGCTGAATATTGATCACGCTGTTTCAAAAAGGATTGTAATCGCTCTTTACGAAGCTGAGGTAAACGTGGTTGCCCATGCATATTCAGGTACAGTGGAGATTGACATCGACAACGAAAAGCTTAAGGTTACAATTGCCGACCAGGGACCGGGAATTCCCGATATCCCGAAAGCAATGGAAGAAGGTTTCTCAACGGCTACTCCCCAGGTCAGGGAAATGGGGTTCGGAGCCGGAATGGGGCTTTCAAACATGAAAAGAAACTGTGACATTTTAAATATAACAAGCGAACCGGGCAAAGGTACTTTTGTAGAGATGATCACTTATTTGAAATCGGATGCCAGATAAAAAGCAACATACTGAATTCCACCATGCTCTTAAGGTTAACGAGGCAGACTGCATCGGCTGTACTCACTGCATGACTGTCTGCCCTACCAGGGCAATCAGGGTGAGAAACGGAAAGGCAAGAATAATAGCCAACAGATGCGTCGATTGCGGCGAATGCTATAAGGCATGCCCGGTTTCTGCTATTGAAGTCGAACAGGATGACCTGGAGATGATCTTCAGATTCGAGGCCAGGGTGATCCTGATCCCAAGCATCCTGATCGGACAATTCTCACACAAGATCCCCGCATCATCCATCTATTCGGCTCTGAGGGAAATAGGCTTCACTCACGTGTTCCAGGTTGAGAATACCGTGGATATGGTTCTCGATGCATACTCGGAATACAGGCAGAAGAATGAAATCCGCCCGCTTATATCCTCTTTCTGCCCCGCCATCGTCCGTCTTATCCAGGTGAGGTTCCCTTCCCTGGTCGATAATATTATAAGGGTTAATCCTCCGATCGACATGTCGGCCCTTTACTACCTTGAACAGCTTAAGGCTTCCGGCATACCCGAGAAAAACATCGGCTTGTTCTATGCAACTCCCTGTGCCGCGAAAATCGCCGCCATCAAGAGTCCTGTCGGTGACACCAGATCAATAATCACAGGGGTTATCAATATGAACTTCCTGTATAACAAGATACAGAAATACCTCCAGAACACAAATCCAAAAGCAGGTATGCCCGTGACTGACGATCTTCTCAACTCACGCGGTGTGCTCTGGAGCCTTACAAGCGGCGAGGCTATTCACTGCGAGAAGAGAGCCCTTGCCGTCGACGGCATAAGGAACGTGACTGAAATACTTGAGAACGTCGAAAACGACAAACTGGGCAGCGTTGAGTTCCTTGAACTGAGGGCATGCGATGAAAGCTGCGCTGGCGGTATACTGATGACAGGGAACAGGTTCCTTACCGTGGAACGACTGAAAAAGCTCTCAGCCGACCATGCCAGAGAAGAAAAGGATCAGCCAAACAAGCTGACCGACAGGTTCATCAATATCAGGGAACACAGCACCCTGGGCTGCATTGAACCGAGAAATATCGAGAAACTCGATGAGGACATGTCGGTTGCCATGAAAAAGATGGCAAGGAAAAGAAGGATGATGTGCTTCCTGCCCGGCTTCGACTGCGGTGCCTGCGGCGCTCCCGACTGCCAGACTCTTGCTGAAGACATCGTACAGGGCCGCGCACAGATCTCACACTGCGTTTTCCTTCAGCATCAGCTGATTAACCAGAACCTGCTCAGTCACGAGAAGGCATTCAAAATCACAGGGGACATCTGGGGAAGCGAAAGACTTGAAAAGAATTGTAATAAAATAGGTGCAGAAGATGAAAATTACTGATGTAATACGCGAATTGAACCTGAAGGTCGTTTCCGGAAACGAAGGACTTGAAAATGAGGTGACCGGAGGCTATGTATCCGACCTGCTGAGCGATGTCATCGGGAATGCCCGGGAAGGAAATGTCTGGATCACTCTCCAGGCACACCATAATATCGTGGCAGTGGCTTCGCTTAAAGATATTTCTGCCATCATAATCGTCAGGGGAGTAGTTCCGGATGATGAAACAATTAAGAAAAGCAAGCAGGAAAACATACCAGTCCTGTCGGCCGAAGAAGACACCTTCACTGTTGCCGGCAAGCTTTACAATCTGATTGGAAAAAAATGAGAACCTACCGGGCCGACCTGCATATTCACACAATCCTGTCCCCATGCGGCGATCTGAGCATGAGCCCGGCTATTATTGTCGCCGAAGCCCTGAGAAAAAAACTGGATATCATCGGTATCACTGACCATAACAGCACCCGACAGTCCCAACTGGTAAGCAGGCTTGGTTCTCAGCACGGATTATTCGTGCTCCGGGGCGCTGAGGTCACTACAAGGGAAGAGGTTCATTGCCTGGCCTTCTTTGACAGCACACGGGAACTTGAAGAATTCCAGGATTACCTCGATGACAACATTCCCTCATTCAGCAACGATCCGCTTATTTTTGGCGATCAGGTTGTTGTAAATGAGAAGGAAGAAATAATATACACTGAAGAGAAACTGCTTATTAACGCGACCAGAATATCAATAGAGGAGCTTGAAGCTTATATTCACAGCCATGGAGGCCTTTTCATCCCGGCTCATGTCGACAGGATGAAAAACAGCATCTACAGCCAGCTCGGATTCTTACCTGAAAACCTGAATGCTGATGCCCTCGAGATTTCAAGAAGGAGTACACCGGAGTCATTCAGCCGGATACATCCTGAAATAAATGCTTACCCCCTGCTGACTGATTCGGATGCTCATTACCCCGATCAGATCGGTGTTGTTTACAACTGCTTAGAAATGGAGAAGCTAAGCTTTGATGAAGTGAAAATGGCAATCGCCGGAACCGACGGAAGAAGAATTACAGGCATATGCTGACACTCGCTTTAAATATTCTCGATATCGTCCAGAATTCCATCCGGGCAAAAGCTTCGGAGATAGATATAGAAGTTATGGAATCAGTGGAAAAGGATATTCTTGAGATCAGGATAAGTGACAACGGGACAGGCATGCCAGAGGAACTGCTATCGAAGGTAACGGATCCGTTCGTTACAACCCGGACGACAAGAAAGATCGGACTGGGTCTGCCCCTTTTGAAATATCAGGCAAATCTTGCTGGAGGAGATCTGTCAATTGATTCAAAGGAAGGCAAAGGCACAACGGTGTCTGTAACTCTTTCACTACAGCATGTCGATCGCCAGCCTATGGGAGATATTGCAGGAGTAATGACAATTCTCATGGCTGCCAATCCGGAAATTAGTTTCCTTTACGGCCACAAAACCGATAAAGGCGAATACAGATTTTCCTCGAAGGAGACCCTGGAATACCTCGGAATCGATAATTTTAACGACAGTCACCTTTTATCTGACATAAAGGAAATGCTTATTGAAAACCTTAAAGATATTGGCGCATCTGACATAAACTGAATTAATTATTGCAAACAATACAACCAGAACATGATATTTTGAATAATTTTAATGAGAATATCTGTCCTGAAATAACAAATGAACTTAACTAAATTATAGGAAGCATGTCACAAATCAAGTCGCTTGCGGATCTGAAGAAGAAACGCGAAGAAATCAAGACCGGGCTGGATATCAGGATTAAGGCAATTGATCCCGAGAATCATGTTCAGGTCAAGGTAGCAATGGCTACATGTGGTATTGCCTCGGGAGCAAAACCAATTATGGAGTTTTTCGTGGAGCAGCTCGACAGGAGGAATATACCGGGCATCGTTACCCAGACAGGATGTATGGGTTATTGTTTTGCCGAACCCACAGTTGAAATTAAACTCCCCGGAAAAGATCCCGTGGTATTTGGCTATGTTGATCTCAAGAGAGCTGATCTGATCATCGAAAAGTACATCAAGGAGGGAGAATTGATCGACGGCATCATCCCGGTAAATTACGAAACAATTGACTCAAAAGAATAGGAGGATCAAACATGTCAAAATACAACATGCATATTCTCGTTTGCGGGGGCACGGGCTGCCATTCCTCCCAAAGCGATGCAATCGTCTGGAATCTGAGAGACGAACTCGAGGCTAAAGGGCTCACCGATCAGGTACAGGTAATACTTACCGGCTGTTTCGGTTTCTGCGAAAAAGGTCCGATCGTCAAGATTATGCCGGACAACACTTTCTATGTTCAGGTCAAACCTGAAGACGCCCAGGTAATTGTTGAAGAGCATATAATAAAAGGGAGAAAAGTACCCAGGCTTCTTTATAAGGATCCGGAGACCAAGGATACTGTAGGCGACTCAAAACATATGGGCTTCTTCAAGAAGCAGCTTAGGATCGTTCTTCGTAACTGCGGTTTCATTAATCCTGAAAACATCGACGAATACATTGCCAGGGACGGCTACATGGCTCTTGGAAAGGTAATCTCGGAAATGACTCCTCAGGACGTGATCAAGGAAATAAAGAATTCGGGACAAAGAGGCCGCGGCGGTGCGGGATTCCCGACCGGCCTGAAATGGGAAATCGCAAGCAAGAACAAGTCGGACGAGAAATATGTCGTGTGTAATGCTGATGAGGGCGACCCCGGAGCATTCATGGACCGTTCGGTGCTTGAAGGCGACCCGCATTCAGTTCTTGAAGCAATGGCTATCTGCGGTTTTGCTATCGGAGCCTCTCACGGACTTATCTATATCAGGGCTGAATATCCCCTTGCCATTCACAGGCTTAAGGTTGCAATCGCCCAGGCCAGGGAATACGGATTGCTCGGGAAGAATATTTTTGGTTTTGATTTCAGTTTCGATATCGAGCTCCGCTATGGCGCAGGTGCTTTCGTATGCGGCGAGGAAACTGCCCTTATCCATTCAATGGAGGGACTCAGGGGAGAACCTACAATTAAACCTCCTTTCCCTGCCGAATCGGGATTCAGGGGAAAACCATCCAACGTTAACAACGTCGAAACATTTGCTGCAATTCCTATTATTATTCTCAAGGGCGCTGACTGGTACAACAAGATTGGCACGGAGAAATCAAAAGGCACAAAGGTTTTTGCTCTTGCCGGCAAGATAAACAACGTTGGTCTGATAGAGGTCCCGATGGGAACCACGCTCAGGGAAATTATATTCGAGATCGGAGGAGGAATAAGAGACGGCAAGAAATTCAAGGCCGTTCAGACCGGAGGACCATCAGGCGGATGTCTTACTGAAAAACATCTCGA
>JAVEXG010000089.1:0-14484 GCA_034004115.1 Bacteroidales bacterium
TTCACACAGAATATAAGGAACGGGAACAATTTTGCTCTTATCAACAGCGAGATCAGGTGGCCCTTTGTCAGGTATTTTGCCGGACACCCGCTTAAGTCTAATTTCCTTAACAGCCTGCAGGTTGTTGCCTTCGGGGATATAGGAACAGCATGGACCGGACGCGATCCATGGTCGGGCAATAATTCATGGGATACGGAAACCTATAAAAACGGTCCGGTTTCAGTAGTTCTCGACAGCAACAGGGAACCGATCGTGGCCGGATTCGGTGCCGGGCTCAGAGCTCAGCTGCTGGGCTACTTCGTTAGGGCCGACTGGGCCTGGGGCGTCGAAAACCAGTTTATCCTCCCAAGGATATTCTACCTGTCCTTCAGCCTCGATTTCTGATACTGCACGAGGATTGTGAGTATGGCATCATCTTTGTATTCCATTACGAAATAATAACTAAGGAAATAACAAAGATTCTTTTACATTTGGAAAATTTCAGATATGTTTGCGGGATCGATGTTATAATTAACTAAAAAAAGGAATAAAATGGCTTACAAAATTAGTGAAGACTGCACTGCTTGCGGAACCTGCATAGATGAATGCCCGGTGGAAGCAATATCAGAAGGTGAAATCTATAAAATCGATCCGGATGTATGCACCGATTGCGGTTCATGCGCTGAGGTCTGCCCGGTAGAGGCAATTCATCCTGCAGAATAACACTGCACTTCAATTGAAAAGGAGGAAAACCTGTTGGTTTTCCTCCTTTTTTATTTTATAGCCTGCCATCCCCTCCCGCTTAAGAACAGCCATTGTTCATCCGGAAGATATTGCAACAAGGAGCCGGAGAACGCTATTCATAAACCCGTATCTGCAATCCGTTAACTTACTGTATTAGCCTTACCAGACCGGATATATCTTTATTGGTGTGAAGTGAAAGGTTCATTTCGCAGGGCAGTAAAAGGAATCGCCATGTTCCTTTGAACATTTTTTTACTTAACTAAACTAAAAGCCATGAGAAAACTTCTCTTAATGTTTTTGGTTTTTTGCGGACTTATGCCCTCTGCATGGGCCCAGCAAAAAATCGTTACGGGTACAGTAACCTCAGCCACTGAGGGGGAGGGCGCCTTACCCGGTGTTTCCGTGTCGGTTAAAGGGACGACAATCGGGATTGTCACTGATCTGAACGGAAAATACACGCTGGCAGTGCCGGTCAATGCCACAACCCTGGTCTTTACCTATATCGGGATGAAGAAACAGGAGGTTGAGATCGGTAACCGTTCAGTAATTGACATGATCCTCGAATCCGACATTCTTGGCCTTGAGGAGGTGGTTGTCACCGCACTCGGCGTATCTCGCGAAAAGAAGGCAGTGGGATATTCGGTACAGGATGTTAAAAATGATGTGATCGAAAGGACCGGAAACACCGACCTTGCCGGAGCTATTCAGGGCAAGATATCGGGTATTGACATCAAGCCCTCCAGCGGAATGCCCGGTGCATCTTCGCAGATTGTGATCCGGGGCGCTCGTTCGTTTACAGGAAATAACACTCCCCTGTATGTTGTCGACGGTATGCCGATAGCCTCCACAGCCGACATACAGTCGGGAACCAACGGAGACTTTTCACTTACAGGCGACGGAGTATCGGGATCCGATATATCGAACCGAGCGGTGGATATAAATCCGGCCGACATTGAAACCATCACGGTGCTGAAGGGCCAGGCTGCTGCTGCCCTCTATGGCATCCGTGCATCAAACGGCGTGATCCTGATTACAACAAAAAGCGGACGGAACAACGTACCCGGGAAACCGGTCGTCTCGGTTTCCCACACCAGCGCCTTTTCAGAGGTCTCACGCAGTCCTGACTATCAGACCACCTTTGCTCAGGGGGTCAATGGAGCCTATGTGCCAAATTCACCGCTTTCGTGGGGACCAAAAATAGTTGATCTGCCTGATGATCCGATTTACGGAGGAAATAGTAACGACCACCCGGGCAAGTACTTAGTGCCTCAGCTTGAACAGGGGATGATCGAAAATGCATGGGTGACTCCTCAGGTTTTCAATAACTGGGACAGGTATTTCAGAACCGGATATTCATCCACTAATAATATAAACGTAAGCCAGGCTATTGACAGGGGGAATTATGCACTCGGGATCACCCAGACATCCCAAAGCGGTATCGCCCTGGCTTCGGGGATGAACCGATGGAACGGAAAGGCATCGGCCGAAAGAAAAATAAGTGATAATTTCAACACCGGCTTCAACGTCAATTTCTCAAAAACCGACATTGATAAGCTTCCAACAGCAAATGATGCAGCGCTGGCAGGTGTCATGGGTGCTCCGGTCAGCTATAACCTTAAAGATTATCCGTATGCCGTTCCGGGGAATCCATATTCTCAGATTTATTACCGCGGCGGAAGCTGGGACAATCCATACTGGTCAGCCGAACATACAATATTCAACGAAAAAACCGACAGGTTCTTCGGAAACGGATACCTGGACTTTCAGGCAACCCTTAATGACAAAACAAAACTCAAACTTCGTTATCAGCTGGGAGCGGATTCATATACAACCAATTTCAGGGATATATTCGAATACGGCCATGCCGGAAACACAGGCATGATAGACAACTATGGGATCACCTCTTTCACGGTTAACTCACTTTTCACTGCAAATTTCGACTGGAACATTGCCAGCGGACTGAATTTCAATGCATTGGTCGGGAATGAATTTGACCACAATGCAACCAAAACCTATTCCGAACATGGCGAGAATTTTAATTTCGGAGGCTGGGCCCATATCCGCAATGCAAATATAGTCACGGCAAATGAATCGAGAAATCAAAACCGTACAGTGGGTTTCTTCGGAAGTGCTTCACTGAGCTGGCAATCGCTACTGTTTCTGACGGTTACGGGAAGGAACGACATTGTGTCGACCATGCCCACCAATCACAGGTCGTTCTTCTACCCTTCGGCTGCATTCAGCTTTGTGGCGTCGGAACTTGAATCTGTAAGGAACATCAACTGGCTGTCGTTCGCTAAAATCAGGCTGTCGTATGCCGAGGTTGGCCAGGCAGGTAACTATGTAAATAATTACTTCACCTCTCCCAATTATTCAGGGGGCTGGTGGAGCGGCTCTCCGGTTGTTTATCCAATAGGTGGAGTCAACTCCTATATACCAAACAACATTCAATATGATCCGGGACTCGTTCCCCAGAATACAAAATCGTACGAGGCAGGCCTTGAACTGAAATTCCTTCAGAACCGTTTCGGCATTGATTACACTTTCTCGCGTCAGAATGTGGAGGATCAGATCTTTGCCGTACCGCTTGCCGGATCGACAGGAATAAGGTCGATGCTTATGAACGGCGGAAAAGTGCATACTACCAGTCATGAAGTGGTTTTGTATTTATCTCCTGTAGTATCGAAAAATTTCCAATGGGATTTGAATTTCAATTATTCAAAGATCGAAAACTATGTTGATGCACTGGCTCCCGGTGTGGAGAACATCTTCCTCGGAGGATTTGACACCCCGCAGGTAAGAGCAAGTATCGGAGACACATATCCTGTGATTTACGGGGAATCGTTCCTTCGCAATGAGGACGGAAAGGTGGTTGTAGATGACAATCCGGCATCACCAAACTACGGATTTCCTCTGACCGGAGGCCCTGCAGTCATCGGCAGTGTATCACCTGATTTCATTCTCGGTGGTGGAACTTCCCTTACCTACCGGAGATGGGCACTGAATGCCCTGTTTGAATGGAAGCAGGGCGGCCGGATGTACTCGGGAAGCATCGGATTACTCGATTATTACGGCCTGTCGGAAAGAACTGAAGACCGTGAATCGACTTTCATATACGACGGTGTCAAGTCGGACGGAACTCCAAATGATATCGCCCGGGGCGGTCCCAACGATCCTCTTGCACTCCAGAGCCTCCATACAAATGTCCTTACTAACATCGATGAATACTACATCTTCGAAAATTCATTCGTGAAACTCAGGGAAGTGGCGCTTAATTATAAACCTGCCAGGCTTTTCAACAAGGTGGATGTGGGGGTCTCGGTATTTGCGCGCAACATTCTGCTCTGGACTGCCCTGCCTAACCTTGATCCTGAATCGAGCCAGGGTAACACCAACATGGCAGGATCATTTGAAAGGTTCACCCTGCCCCAGGTATCCAGCTTCGGATTCAATGTCGACTTAACTTTTTAATCTGTAACATCATGAAAAAAATAATCAGAATACTATTTATTGCCTTCCTGGCCCTTCCCTTCTTATGGTCGTGCTCGGAATCAATAATGGACGATATCAACGAGAACGTAAATGATCCCAGCGACATGGAGAGCCGGCTAATAATATCCGACGCCATGACCTCAAGCGCTTTCCTGGTGGCCGGCGGTGACTTTTGCTACTTTGCCTCAATTTACATCGAGCATAACACAGGGACCTGGGGGCAGTTTTACAATGCCGATATCAGGGCGGCACAGCCTTCGAGTGCAACCACTTACAACAACACATGGAACTCATTGTATGCTAACCTGTACAGTCTCAAACTGGTTAGGGAAAAGTGTTCCGAAGGAGGTTCCGAGGAAGGCAATTACCACACTCTGGGAATTGCCCAGATCCTCACTGCATGGAACCTGGCAACACTAACCGATGTAATGGGCGATGTTCCATGGAGTGAAGCCATCCAGCCGGGAGTAATTTTCACGCCTGTACTTGACAAACAGGAGAATATATATCAGGATATTTTCAGTCTGCTCGATGATGCAATTGAAAACCTTGATAAAGCGTCAGTCTTTCCCTCATTGGGCAGTCAGGATCTCATTTATAACGGCGATACTGAAAAATGGAAGAAATTTGCATATGGCCTTAAGGCACGATACAAGATGCACCTGTCGCACAGAACCCCGGCATATAATGAAGTGATAGCTCTTGCAGATCAGTCATTTACATCAGCAGACGAACAGGCACAGTTCAGTTATAACGGAAATACTGCACAAAGTCCGTTCTATTGCATGTTTCAGGACCGCGACTATTACGGAGCCAGCCAGAGCCTTCACAACAAGCTTATCGAAAGGAACGATCCGAGGGATGAGATATTCTTCACAGCATATCCGGGTACCGGTGAAGACCTTGTATTTGCTCCGAACGGCACCTCAAACCAGATACAGGGTTATTATTCAATTTCTGCAATAAGCACAATAACTGCCCCCACTTACCTGCTGAGCTATCATGAACTCGAATTTCTTAAAGCTGAAGCATTTGTCCGCCTGAACAATCTTCCTGAAGCTGAACAGGCGCTTAAGAGTGCAATGGCAGCTGCATTTCAGAAAGTGAATATCGGCCTTACTGCCGCTGATGCAGAAGACTATTTCGATGCCAACGTCAAGGCCAAATTCGATGTCAATCCTCTTTCGGAGGTCATGAATCAGAAATACCTGGCCTTCTTTGAAGAAGAGGCGCTCGAAGCATATAATGACTACAGAAGGCTGAAAGCCATGGGTGACAATGTGATTAATCTCGACAATCCGGTCAACTCAACAAGGTTCCCGCTTCGTTTTTCATATGGATCAGAGGATGTCACTACCAATACCAATGTCCGCACAGCTTATGGCGACGGGATGTATGTCTACACCGAAAAAGTATGGTGGGCAGGTGGCACACGATGAGATATTCTTTCTGAAGATTAAACCAGTAAAAAGTAACAAAAATGAAAAATCTGAAAATAACAGGATTGATATTCACGCTTCTGGCCCTGGCACCGGGCTGTGATGAACTGCCCGATCCGGCAGGGGAAAGGGGTGTGGCTGTGGTGCCTGCAATAACTGATCTTGATCCGGGAGTATTCGATTCCAAGGACCTTGAGAATTCATACGTTGAATTTATAGTAAGAGCCCCGGACGGAAACGTTCCTGAAAAAGTGACGGTGGTGGCATCCTATCTCGACAACTTCGAAAGAGTGACAATTACCGATGCCCAGACCTTTCCGGCCACAATCAGGATTGAAGCAAAGGATGTTTTAGAGAAGCTTGAGCTGCAAACGAATGAGATTGAGAACGGGGATATTTTCACGTTTGAGCTGCTTACCCAGGCTAACGGAAAAACTACACGATCAGTTGCAGCGCTTTCGGTGCCCGTTGCCTGCGGCTATGATGTCAGCCTTGCTACCGGGAGCTACCATTGCGTATCGCCCGACTGGGGTTCTGACGGCACAATAACGCTTACAGCTGATGAGAACGATCCTTACTCGATTTATGTAAGCGGTCTGGAGGAGATAGAAGGACTCGTTGAAGATCTTGGTCCGCTTGTAATCCATATCAACCCGGCAACCTACAGTGTCAATGCTCCGCTTAAGGCCATTTCCTCTGATGCCTGGGGCTACGGAGCGATCTCATACCAGGGTACCGGTGTTTACAGTTCCTGCGACGGAAACTACACGATGTATTTTGAAATAATCCTGGCCGACGCCGGCAGCCAGGGACAATTCTCATTTACATTCACCAGGAACCAGTAATCTTATTTGTCTGGTAATATGAGGCCGGATTGAGCCAATGTTCTTTCCGGCCTTTTTATTTTATTATCAGGGAGTTCGTAGTTTTTCATTGTCGCAAAAGCGCTTTATCCTACAGCTAACCCAAAAAACAGCTCCAGCGAAGGGATTGTTATGAGGACAATTTTAATTCTACACATCCGGCAACATCATCGCAACAAGGAGCCGGATAAGACTATTCATAAACCAGTATCTGCAATCCGTTAACTTACTTTTTCAGCTGTCAATGATTTTGAAAAATAAATTTGACATTTATACTCGTTTTTATGCAACATGCCCAAAATATAACTATATTTATGCAATCAAATATGTTTCTATGCAGATTGGTTTAAATTAATAAAATATTTGGCATATGTCTGAAAAACCAATTGGAAGTACCTGGCTAAAACAGCACTATCAACTTTCAGATTTTAAATTATCCCATGAATCTTATCTTGGTACAAGATCAAAGGTTGAAAAACTGCAGGATGGGACAATTATTCACACCTACCAGAAAGCGCAATATAGTCTTAAAGCAGATACTCCGTTAAGCCATTTTGAGTTTGCTCTTAAATATGATGACGTTCAAATGAGCTTTTTTCAGGCTGTCTTAAAATGTATTCCTAAAACAGATATAGTTGAATATATAGAATCTGCACCAGGCTCCAAATATTCCAGGAAGATTGGATTTTGGTATGAATTCTTAACCGGAGAGCTGCTACCCATTCAAGACAGACCAAACATCAACTATGCTGATTTAATAGACTCCAAGAGGTATTTTACAGGTTCAATTGTTAAGAATAGCCGGTGGCGCATAAACAATAATTTATTGGGTGATATTGGTTTTTGTCCTACTATTAAGAAATCGGATACTATATCAAAAGCACTTGAACATGATTTTTCTGAGTCTCTCAGGGAACTCACAAAAAACTATTCTCCTGAAATATTAACAAGGGCCAATAATTATTTATATAAAAAGGAAACACGTTCATCGTACCAGATTGAAAAGGAAGAACCAACACCAGAGCGTGTTGAAAGATTTGTTAGTTTATTAAGTAATGCCGGCAAGAATAATATTGGAGAACTTCTTGGTGAGGAATCTCTTGTAACTCTGCAGAATCAGATTGTCGATCCACGTTTTGCAGCTAAAGGTTTTCGGGATTTTCAAAATTATATTGGCCAGACGACATGGAATTATGATGAGATCATTCATTACATATGTCCGCCTCCTGAATTTCTTCCGGATTTAATGAAAGATCTTTCAATTACTGCTGTTAAAACGGAAGGTTTAAATCCAATTGTAAGAGCTGCTGCTGTAGCTTTTGGATTCGTTTTTATTCACCCGTTTGAAGACGGAAATGGAAGAATTCACAGATTTTTAATTCATGATCTTCTGTCAAGGGAAAATTTCTTACCGGCAGGAATGATTATTCCGGTTTCAGCTCATATGGTTAATAATTTGAAACTATATGATGAAGCTCTTGAAGCATATTCCAAACCACTTATTCAAATAATTAAGTACGCAAAAGATAAAAAACAAAAACTAAACGTTTTAAACGCTTCAGAAGTCGAAGGATATTACAGGTACCCTGATCTCACCGCACAAACCGTATATTTATGTTCAGTAATTGAAACTGCTATTACCAAGGATCTCCCAAACGAATTAAATTTCCTGCAAAACTATGATGAAGCCAAAGAGTTAATGAAGCTGAGGATCGATATGCCAGATTCGCTGATAGATTCATTTATCCGATTTACTCATCAGAATAACGGAGTCTTTCCAAAAAGGAGAAGAAGCACCTTCCATATGCTAAATGATGATGAAATTGAAGCCCTTCAGTCTATTTTCAGGGCCGTTTTTACTACAGGCAAATAATCAGGGAACATTGCAGGTATATATCTGAATTTATGCCGCAACCTCTTAAAATATCTAAATTTATGCATTAATATTTGTTTTTATGCAAGGTTTCGCCATCTCCTGGTCTCTCCCGATTTAATAACGTAACTACCTGTCCGCTCTTTCAACAATCAACACACTCTGCTTCTCCCCTGGAAAGAAAGATGGTTGAACAGTAAATACTGACTTTGTCCTGACCTTTCTGATATTGAGCTCAGAAAAGAAATATTCGTTGGTTCGGTAAAAATCAATTTTAAGATTTTTTACTAATAATGTTCAGTGTGTTTTAGTTATTATGGAGTTTCTTTTGTCAACACAGCATATCATCTGGCAAATAACATCAAATAGTTTCTATCCTGTTAGCGCTCTCAAAATATGCATAGTATTCATAAACCGGATATTACATTTAGAACCATTCTAAGTTAACTTGTCTTAACAAAATAATTCATTTTTCATTGTCACAGAATGACTATCTCCGACATGATACAAGTAATTGATCTGTTTTTATCCTGTAGCATCGTTCTTTAGAATCCAATAATCCTGATTGTGACATGAAACGTATACTGGTTTTGCTCTTTTGCGTTTGTTACTGTATAACAGTATCCGGCCAGGCCCGGAAATTCTGGTATGATGAATCCGGGAACCGGACTTCCAGGAAACCAATCACGCTGTCAAAATCAGAGACCGGCGTTTCCGATGACAGTTCCAAACAGAATGAGCCAATCACCGATAAAATCGGAGAGACCTCCATTTTGATCTTTCCAAATCCTGCCAGGAGCCTGGTAACTGTTGAGATTCAGGGTTGGGAAGAGAACAAAGGTGATATGATTTCACTTTATGATCAGTCCGGAAGACTGGTTCTGACTCTTAAGAATCTTACCTGGTCGAATAATCTTGACCTGTCTGCTCTTCAGACCGGGATTTATTTTATGGTCATTAAGCTAAAGAATAAGACAACGAAATGGAGCATAATTAAAGAATAGCTGAATCAATAAACTTCTGCAGTACAAAATACTAACCTGAAAAATCCAACAGTATGAAAAGACTTTTGCTCCCCATGGTTCTCTGCTCCTTCGTCCTCGTGGCCAATCTCTCTGGACAAATAAAGGTCAATTCGAGCGGTTATGTAGGAATAAACAATACAAATCCGACTTATAGGCTCGATGTGGCAGGGACAGTTAAAATGGCCTACAATTCCAAAACCATATTATTTGATGGTTCAGCTTTCTATGCTAATGTTGGTTTTCCTTCTCTGGGCACTTCAGGATCTCCATGGTATCAGTTTTATGCAGCTCAGGCTTATTTATACCAGGATCCAATAATTATCTCTGATATTAATCTGAAAAAGAACATCACAAAAACATAACCACGGTAAAAGAGAAAGTTAAACTGCTAAGACCAGTTACATATAATCTTTCAGATGATGCTGGGTTTCTTAAGGAGCAACCTATAGATAATTTACAGTACGGATTTATCGCACAGGAGCTGCAGGAGTTATTTCCTGACCTGGTTATTAAACGCGATGACGGAGTTTTGGGAATTCAATATACCGGCCTTATTCCTGTTCTTGTTCAGGCAATAAAGGAACAGCAGGTTGAAATAGACGATTTAACCAAACGGATATCTGAACTGGAAAAGAGAATTCAGTAATTCATTTAATGATTGGTAGTTATGAAAATATTTTTTCATCTGCTGGCAACAATCATGTTTTTGAGTTATCCTCTTTCCGGTCAGGAGTTCGATGTTACATTTACGAATACAGAAAGTGGCAACCAATCACATGCAGCCCGTAACAGTGTTACATTGGGGCCCGGGTACACATACACTCCCGGCGGAGGTACTTTGACAGTTGAGATTCAGAATCCGATTGTTTCAGGGGCAGTTTCATATACTTCCTCCCCGGTAGATCCTGAAACAAGGACTCTTAACACCTCTTATCTTCCGGGAGCAACTTCGGGTAGTTTTAGTGTGAATGTGGCAGGGGGCGCCAATTATACTATACCTCTTGAGCTCTTGCCAGGGATAAATGGACTTGCCCCGGAACTGTCCATTGTATACTCGTCTAACAGCGGGCCGGGAATTGCTGGTTCTGGCTGGCAGATCGGTGGATTATCGGTCATCGCCAGGGGTCCTCAAACATATTACCATGATAACGCGGTGAGCGGCGTCGGTTTAACCACACTGGATCGTTTCTACCTTGACGGTCAAAGACTTGTGCCAACCAGTGGAAATTACGGTGATGCAGGGGCAACTTATCAGACGGACAATGACATCTTCACAAGGGTATCACAACAATCCACCACTACTTATGGACCAGGCTGGTTTAAAGCCGAGACAAAATCAGGGCTGGTCTTTGAATATGGCAACACACCGGGGTCAAAGCATCAGATACCGGGATTTTCCCAAATAGTAAACTGGCATGTTTCTAAGGTAAGCGATTTGTTTGGAAATCAAATCAATTATGCATACATTCAGGATAACTGCACCGTTTACCCGGCTGAAATAACTTATGGACCCAACACCGTTACATTTTATTATAAAGAGAGAAGTGATAAAACATCCGGTTATCTGAGAGGGGTAAAGATGCAGCAATGTCTTTTACTTGACAGAATAACGGTTAAATACAACACGAATGTTGTTAAAACCTATGAGTTTAAATATGCCAGTCAGGGCCCGTATTACAACAAGTACTCAACACTAAATGAGATTATTGAATTTGGAGCAGGAACTAGCCGAAATAATTCAACGGCAATTAATTATCAGATCCCGGCGAATGTTAACTTTGCCCTTACCATGGACAATACGGATAATCTCTATGTTTCCTATAATTCTTTCCTGGTGTCCGGGGATTATGACGGAAACGGCAAAGGTGATTTTCTGTGCATCCCTGACCATGACAAAGGAGCATCATGGACAGGCCTGAGAGTATACTATGGCGATGGTAATTTTTATTTTCCAACATATGGATCTGAATCCACAAGTATCGATCTGAGTGTCCTTAAAGACATACAATCTGTTGATATCAACGGAGATGGCAGGGATGATGTCCTTTTTGAAGCAGGGAATACTTTAATTTCTCAGTTCTTTTATTTACTTAATGATGGAACACCTTTTGCTGCTCCTGTCCTGATATATCAGCAAACTTTTAATCAGGTAACCGGTTTCCCTGGCAAAAGAAGAAGAAATACGGAGAAGCAGGAGGACGATAATCTGGTTTCCCAGGATTTCAACGGGGATGGAGTGAATGATATTCTGATAATCGGGTCGGGTGGTACCTGGCGCATTTATTCATTCGTCAATTCATACGGGCAACTGACAAGTTCTTTAAACCTGTTGGGAAATGGCACTATTTCTACACTGGCTACGGAGGCACTCAGCGGAGATTTCAACGGTGACGGGAAATCTGATATCTGGAGCTTTGAAGAGACCGGGTTAAAAATATATACTTATAGCGGCGGGTCATATATGACACTTTTATATAGTTCCACATGGCCATCCAAAAGGCATTTCTTTAATCTTGGGGACTATAACGGAGATGGCAAGATTGATGTCTTCCTATATGGATCTGGAAGAGATGCAACAGAGTATGACTGGACGGAGTGGCAGATTCAGCTATCCACAGGAACAGGCTTTGAGGGATTTCTCTTTCCTGCAAAAAAGACTAACCTGAAAGATGATCTTGTCAGACAGGGAGATTTCAACGGGGACGGGTCCGCGGATATAATGGCTTCTCCAAGAGAAATCAGCTGGAGTGGAAGTAAATACTATATTTCAAAAAATAACGGGACGGATTTTTATTACCACCAGCTTCCAACATATCCGCCGGCATCCCAGAATGTTTATCTAACTGATCTTAATGGTGATGCCCGTACAGAATTTATTACTACCGATGCTTCAGTTCCCTATAGGAACGGCTATCAGGTTTTCAGCAATCCGGGAAATACCTCTGTCCTCATGGAAAAGATCGCGGACGGTCTTGGAGTCCTGACAAAGCCTTCCTATATCCGGCTTTCGCAGGCTTCTTCAGGTATTTACCAGAGAGGATCAGGATCAGTTTACCCTGTTTCAGACTTTCAGGGTCCCATGACTGTTGTCAGTTCTGTTCTGGTTGACAACGGCAAAGGGAGTATGAATACTCAAAACTATTATTATGAAGGAGCAAAAATCCATCTCAGAGGCAAAGGGTTCCTCGGTTACACTAAATCAGGAATTTCTGACGTTGCTTCTGCTATTGCCAGTGAAAACATCATAATCAACGGGTTTCATTCAACTTATTTCTATCCGCAGATTCAGATGAGTCTCAGAAAAATATCAGGCACCAGTGATACGATTGAGAAAATAAAGAATACGATGACTCATTTGCTTCTTGCTTCTGAAACAAAAAGAATCTTCATTTACCCTCAGGTTTCCGTTACCACCAACAACAAGACTGGTCATAAGGTTACCGTGACAACATCATCTTATGACAATTATGGCAACCCCGGTTCCATTGTAAAAACCTATCTGGGCGGTCCGACGGAGACTGTAACAAGTCAATATAATAATACTGTATCTTCTTCACTGTGGTTGCTGGGAAGACCAACAAGCGCCACATTGCAATTTTCAAAAAGCGGTGAGAATACAATAACGAGAACCGGAACCAGGGTTTTTTCATCGACATCCAACAACCTGTCCGGCGAAACATGGTATTCAGGTACAGGTAATCAGTTTGTCAAAGGGTTTAAATATAATACAAACGGAAGCCTGAAAAGAGATTCGATAACCGCAGGGGGAGTTTACCGGACAAATATCTATACCTATGAGACCAATGGAGTAAGAATAAAAACTATAACCGATCCGCTTTCACATACAACGACCAGCACCTACGATAACTACGGCAGGTTATCCACCCGGGCAGATTACCTTGGCAACACCCTTACCTATACATACGATGATATGGGAAGAGAAGCAACCATATCCTCGACTGACGGAAATCAGACTGCCACGACTTTTACATGGGAAATCCCGGCATCAGTTCTAAAAACTGCCAGGTTTTCGGTTCTTAAAACCGGGAATGACGGCTCACAGGCTAAAAGCTGGTTCGACAAGCTCGGAAGGGAGATCCGTTCTGATGTTAAAGGATTTGACGGTACGTGGATCTATACAGATACAAGGTACAACATAAAAGGGCAGGTTGACAGTATTTCGGAGCCATATTATACCGGACCGTTGTGGAACAGGTATCAGTATGACAACTACGGGAGGAAAACCAGTCTGAACCGGCCATCCGGGAGAAACACCACATGGACATACAGTTCCAACGTTATAACAGAAACTACCGCAGGCAGATCATATCATAAAACCTATTCATCGGATGGAACAGTTTCATCAGCAGAGGACCCTGGAGGTACTATTTATTATACCTATTATCCTGACGGGAAGGTAAAGACTATAACAGCTCCCGGAACCATTGTAACACAGATGCAGTATGATATTGCCGGAAACCAGACAAGACTTATCGATCCAAGCGCCGGTACAATAAATTATACCTATAATGGATTCGGAGAATTGCTTACTCAGCAAAATGCCAGACTGCAGACTACAACGATTACCTATAACTCAAATGGTACCATTTACAGGAAAGTGAGCCCGGAGGGAACAACAAAATACAGGTATAATGCTAACAAGCAACTGACCAACATCAGTTCACCAGGCAGTGTGAGCCGGTCGTTTGCCTACGACTCGAAGGGGAGAGTTATAACGATCACCGATACCATTCCCGGCACCACCCCTCTGGTAACTAACCTCGCCTATGACACGTATGGTAGAACGGGTACAATAACTCACCCTTCAGGCATTGCAGAGACGAAGGCCTACAATTCGCACGGATACATGAACTCTGTTTCGGCTGGCGGATCAACAAGATGGACAACCTCGTCGGTGAATGCCCGGCAGCAGGTGACATCAGGAACTTACGGGAGCAGCCTTAACGCATCATTCGGATATGACAGCTACGGATTTCCTGCAAGCAGATCAGCCGGCTCGATTCAGAATTATAATTACAGCTTTGACCCGGTTACAGGGAACCTTAACT
>JAVEXG010000090.1:0-14330 GCA_034004115.1 Bacteroidales bacterium
TGGCATTTGTTCTTCTTTATCTTATGAAGGATATTTTCAAGTCGCGGGTTTACGATATCCCTGTCTCAAGGAAGGAGATTGCCGACTATATCGGAATGAGTACGGCAAATGTAATACGCACACTCTCGGATTTTAAGCGCGACGGGATAATCAGGACAACGGGAAAGACTATCGAGATACTTGATATTGACAAGCTTGAAATAATATCAAAGAGAGGGTAAGCGGCACCGGCTTATGCTTTTTGTCGTGAATATTTCCTTTATTTTAAAGGAATTCTATAATCCACTATGCGAAAGACCCATATTCTGGCCGGGTTAACTCTGATCCCGGCATTGCTGGCAGCACAGCCCGAAAATAAAACCATTCAGTACAGTATGACGGGCTTCCGTCACGGCGTCAATTATTTTCCGGTTGTGAAACATCCCGGTGTTCAGTACGAACCGGGCGACAGTCTGGCCTTCGGCACCTATCACTCTCTTGAGGTTATCTGTTCGTGGCTTCGCCTCTGGGAGAAGGAGTACCCCGGCCTGGTTGAGGTTTATGAGGTTGATAAAAGTTTTGAGGGAAGGCCGATACTTCAGATGACTGTGACTAACAAGGAAACCGGGAAGGATACGGAAAAGCCTGCAGCTTTCTTTGAAGGCGGCAGGCACAGCGGAGAGGTGACCAGCTCCGAATGCGTTATGTGGATGGCTCAGTACCTCCTTGAGAATTACGGAAAAGATCCGGAAGTAACTCATCTGCTCGATACCAAAACAATTTATCTGAGACCGGTCAATAATCCCGACGGACATAACCTGTATATGAACACCGCCCAGAGCAACAGGAGCACAGTGAGGCCTGTTGACAATGACAACGACGGTCTGCTCGACGAAGATGCGCCAGAGGATATCGATAATGATGGAATGATCCTTACAATGAGATGGAAGGATGAGAAGAAAGGGAATCTCATTCCCGATCAGAAGGATTCTACCGGCAGGATAATGAAACGGGTTCCGGCAGGCGAGGGAATTTATCTTTCATCTTCGGAAGGGATAGACAACGACGGCGACGGAAGGATAAATGAAGACGGTATCGGAGGCCTCGATCTTCACAGGAACTATCCCGAAAACTGGAGGCCGATGTCGGAGGCCACCGGAAGGGGATTTGCCCAGGGGGGAGCAGGGGAATTTCCTCTCAGCGAGTCTGAAACACGGGCTGTGGTGAGCTTCCTTCTGACACATCCCAATATCTATGTTGTAAACTCGATGGACACCAGCGTACCGATGCACCTCCGGCCACCTTCAACATCCGCCTCAACCGACAGGATGTATCCGGAGGACCTTGAGTGGTACAAGGTTTTTGACGAAATCGGCAGGAAGCTTACCGGTTACGAAAAGGCCGGAGATGTGTACAACGATTACGGTGAAGGGAATCCCCTTTTCGGACATGGTCCTGATTTCGGCTACTGGTACTTTGGAGCCATCTGGTATGGTGATGAGATATGGAACGGTGCCAGATACAAGGATTACGACAATGACGGCACTACGGATCAGACCGACATTCTCCGATGGGATGAAGAGGAGAATGGAGGAGAAGGATTCATCGGGTGGAAGCCTGCAAGGCATCCTGTTTACGGCGACATCGAGATCGGAGGATTCAATCCGAAGTTCTTCTCACAGAACCCTCCGGCAAGGCATCTTGAAGCATGGGTAAGTAATGAGGGGCTTTTCAATATTGAAATGGCAAATCATCTGCCTGAACTCGACTGGGGTAAGATCGAGGTTAAAAGGACAAAAGCATACAAGGCCGATTCGGCTGATTACCAGTTGAGGATAGGAGTCATCAACAGGGGTAAGCTCCCTACCGCGCTGAAACAGGCACATCTTGTGAAAATCGTAAGGGAGGACAGGATTGAGCTTGAATTCGATACAGCCGGATTAGCGAAAGATAAACCTCCGTTCAGGATCATTGAGGAGAAGAAGAATGAGAGGGAAGGACCGGGAAGGGGCATGTACGGCGATCAGCCTGCAAGCCGGGTTCAGGTCAGGACATCGCGGAACATTCCCTATACACAGGGAGGCTCGTCAACCGAGGCTGTCTTCACCATCCGGCTCTACAACGATAGCGGGCTGAAAGGCAGGGCATCAGTGATTTCGACAAGGGGAGGAGTGCTGAAAGGAAAGGAATTCGTTGTGAGATGATGGAAAGAAATCATTCATCAGATGATGGCTTAATGAATAAACTTTTCACCAATTCATCAAAATAAATTATTTTAGGGGCAAAAATTTCAAGAAATGGTTTCAAATAAAAATAAAAAGCAGAAGGCAATGGCAGAAGTTAAAAAAACAAAAGGAGTGATCGCGATCCTAACAGGGGGGGGTGATGTCCCCGGTCTTAATCCTGCAATAAGGGCGGTTACCATCAGGGCAAACAGGGAAGGATACAAAGTTATCGGCCTCCGCAGGGGATGGGCCGGTATAACCGAGCTGATAAGAGACAACAAGGCTGACAACAGCAACTGTTATCAGATTCTGACAGACGACATAGTGAACAAGGCCGGACGTACAGGAGGAACTTTTCTTCACACATCGAGGACAAGGCCGAGCCATATGTTAAAGAGTAGTGTTCCTGATCATCTGCAGTCCGCATACAGTGCAGAGGTGAATGATCTCACTCCGGAAGTCATCAAGAACCTCGAGTGGCTCGGAGTCGATTATCTCATCCCGATTGGCGGAGACGATACATTGAGTTACGGTGTTCACCTGTACAAAAAGGGAGTTAAGGTAGTTGCGATTCCGAAAACGATGGACAATGATGTTCCCGGAACTGACTACTGCATCGGATTCAGCACCTGTGTAACCAGGACCATCCAGATGACAAACAGCCTGAGAACTTCAGCCGGATCGCATGAAAGGCTTCTTGTACTTGAGGTATTCGGACGTTATGCCGGTTTTACCGCCATGCTTCCCACCATGGCCGGAGCAGCAAACAGATGCGTTATCCCCGAATATGAGTTTGACATTGATCACCTGGCAAGGCTTCTCATTGAGGACAGGAATCACAATCCCAGCAGGTATTCGGTTGTTCTGGTATCCGAAGGTGCAATGTTCAAGGGCGGACAGATGATCTTCTCAGGTCAGGAAAAAGATGCCTACGGCCATGCAAAACTTGGTGGAATTGGTGATCTGGTTTCAGATCAGCTCAAGGACCTATCGGTTAAATACAATAACGGAAAAATCATCAACTGCATAACCCAGAAGCTTGGCTATATGGTACGGGGCGGCGATCCCGACGCACTTGACTCGATTGTACCGATGGCATACGGCAACCTGGCGCTCGATCTTATCCTGAAAGGCCTTCATGGCAGGATAGTGGTTCTTAAGAACGGTAGGTACGACAATGTTCCGATCGATGTTATAACCTCTTCAAAGAAAATCGTTAACGTGGCCGAGCATTATAATACCGAAAGGCTGAGGCCATTCTACCACAGCTTTGAGATGAAGCCCTTCCTGCTTATGGCGTCGGACAATTAACTGAAGCATTCAGATATGTAAAAAGAGACCTGCGGGTCTCTTTTTTTTTGCTTGCCCGGGACTAAAGTCCCTAAAAAAAAGGGGGGGTGTCCCCAGGCCGTCAGCTGAAGCTGACGGTAAAGGAAGAACGTATTCCAGATAACTTTCAGTTGCAGTCAGCCCTGTCGCGGCAACCCTTCTTTTTCCGTCGGCTTCAATTGCAGTCAGTATTATCCTGTAGCTCTTCTTTTTTCCGTCGGCTTCAGTTGCAGTCAGTATTATCCTGTAGCTCTTCTTGTTTCCGTCGGCTTTAGTTGCAGTCAGTATTATCCTGTAGCTCTTCTTATTGCCGTCGGCTTTAGTTGCAGTCAGTATTATCCTGTAGCTCTTCTTGTTGCCGTCGGCTTTAGCCGACGGTTGAGGCACCCCCTTTTCCGTGGGGCTTTAGCCCCTTTCCCTGCCCGGGACTAAAGTCCCTAAAAAAAGGGGGGGTGTCCCCAGGCCGTCAGCTGAAGCTGACGGTAAAGGAAGAACGTATTCCAGATAACTTTCAGTTGCAGTCAGCCCTGTCGCGGCAACCCTTCTTTTTCCGTCGGCTTCAATTGCAGTCAGTATTATCCTGTAGCTCTTCTTTTTTCCGTCGGCTTCAGTTGCAGTCAGTATTATCCTGTAGCTCTTCTTGTTTCCGTCGGCTTTAGTTGCAGTCAGTATTATCCTGTAGCTCTTCTTATTGCCGTCGGCTTTAGTTGCAGTCAGTATTATCCTGTAGCTCTTCTTGTTGCCGTCGGCTTTAGCCGACGGTTGAGGCACCCCCTTTTCCGTGGGGCTTTAGCCCCTTTCCCTGCCCGGGACTAAAGTCCCTAAAAAAAGGGGGGGTGTCCCCAGGCCGTCAGCTGAAGCTGACGGTAAAGGAAGAACGTATTCCAGATAACTTTCAGTTGCAGTCAGCCCTGTCGCGGCAACCCTTCTTTTTCCGTCGGCTTCAGTTGCAGTCAGTATTATCCTGTAGCTCTTCTTATTGCCGTCGGCTTTAGCCGACGGTTGAGGCACCCCCCTGATTGCGGGGCTTTAGCCCCCTTTCCTGGTTAAGGACGGATAATCTTACTTAAAATTCCATACTTTTGCTGCAAACAAAATTCAATTGACAACCGGTATCGTAGTCAAATCCGTGGGGAGCCGCTACAGAGTGCTTCTGAACTCAGGGGAAGTGATTTTTTGCACTCTCCGGGGAAAACTCCGGGTAAAAGGTGTGGAAACGACTAATCCCGTTGCCGTGGGCGACAATGTCAGGGTTGAGCTGACTGATAATAACAAATCGGGCATAATAACCGAAGTTCTCGAGCGGCGTAATTACATCCTCCGGAAATCATCAAACCTGTCGAAGCAGTCGCAGATAATTGCAGCCAACCTCGATCAGGCACTTCTTGTAGCCACTATAATCCTTCCCAAAACTCCGGTTGAATTCATCGACAGGTTTCTCGCCACTGCCGAGGCTTACAGGATCCCCGCTAGGATCATCTTCAACAAGACCGACCTCTACGGTCCCGGAGAGACAGACAGGATGGAAGAACTGATTTCACTCTATACCGATGTGGGATACGAGTGTCTCAGGCTTTCGCTTGAGGACGGAACCGGAATCCCCGGACTGACAGGTCTCATGAAGGACAAAATCAGCCTGATCTCAGGGAACTCGGGCGTTGGCAAGAGCACGCTTCTTAATGTCCTCAACCCGGAACTGAACCTGAAAACAGAAGAGATATCCGATTATCACAAGCAGGGCAAGCATATCACCACTTTCCCCGAGATGCATCCGCTTCCTTTCGGAGGCTTTGCCATCGACACTCCGGGTTTAAGGGGATTCGGGGTAGTCGACATGGAAAGAAACGAGATTTACCATTTTTTCCCTGAAATATTCAGGGTAGCAGCAAACTGCAGATTTTATAACTGCCTTCATCTCGACGAACCGGGATGCGCTGTCAGGCAGGCCGTGGAAAACGGCGGGATAAACTGGCTCAGGTACAGGAGTTATTTAAGTATTTTGAATGATGAGAATACTAAATACAGGTGAAATGGAGTTAAATACACTGAGCATGTTTACATAGTCTGACAGCAAGTATACTTAATATGAAGAAAATTTTGATTATTGTCATATCGGCATTTATGATAATAGTATTTGCTAATTTCTTCTATTACAGTAACCGGTTTAACAAGCAGATCAGCAATAAGACATTGTATCTCGACAGGCAGGTAAAAGCAGCCGGCCTTCATACCGACAGCATTAATAATAATTTTTCAGGCGATATCAGCCAGATCATACTGACTGATGATATTTTCTGCTTTTTCTCTGATCCCGGCTGCAGGACACGCACCGTGGACAGGATGAAGCTTTTCTTCATACAGTATGGCGATCTTGTAACCGGGATAAAATTCTACGACAACAACCGGAATGAGTTTTCCCTGAAGAAAGATGAAACAGGCATCAACTGGCTGGAGCAGAATTTCGTACTTCACGTTCAGGATGAGATCATCCTTGAGGAACAGCTTATGCAGGAGGGCCGCAGCCAGTCGTATTATGTTCCCGTGATGAATAATTGGAGCCTTTTTGGAAATATAGTTGTCGATCTCGATTATCAGAAATATTTCACTTATCTGTTCAGAAACTCCAGTCTGGAAAATTACCAGTGGCAGTGGGTGTTGAACGACTCGGGCGAAACGGTTTTCAACAACAGCAGCTGGAACCTCAGATACACAGGTATGAGGAGAATTATGGACGGACTCGGGAAAAGAGGATCTGAATCCATGGTCCACAGGGCAGATGGCGGAGATAAACCCCGGCAGATAATATCATCATATTATACAACAAGGCTCCTGTTGAGGGATTTTTGCATTGTGTACTCATCCCCTGTCGACAGCTTCAGGAAATACATATTGATGAATTCCTTACCCATTGTGCTTGGAATGCTTGCCGTAATTCTCATTCTGCTTCGGTTCCTGACGAGTATTGTCAGTGCCCGCAGGAAGGAGAATGAAAGACTTGAATCGCTTGAGCTTATGCTCTTAAGAATGGTTGAGGAGATGCCGGCCGGAGTGGTGATATATAACGGGCACAGGGAGATCATCAAAGCTAACGGCCTTGCAGCGGAGCAGTATGGATATGCCGGCGGGGATGAAATGAAGGGAAAGATATTTCCTGAGCCTGCAGTCACTGATGAAAACAACTATTTCTCTAAACACCTGGGAGGCACCTTCAGCCCCGAACAATTCGTCATCCTGAAAAGAGACAAGGGCGAGCTGATACTGTTCCGTACCAGCATACCGGTCACTTTCAACGGAGAGGAAGCCACAATGGACATGCTTGTCGACGTCACAATGCTTGAGTCGGCGCGTAAGCAGGAAGCCAGCGCAAGCTCTGCAAAATCGGAGTTCCTTGCCCGGATGAGCTATGAGATAAGAACTCCGCTTAACGGGATCATCGGTATGACAGACATCCTCGAAAAACAGGAACTGACAGATGAGGCCAGAAATGTTCTCGGACTTCTGCGCCGTTCAGGCGAAGTGCTGCTGAATATAATCAATGATATCCTCGATTTCTCAAAAATAGAGTCCGGGAGAATGATCCTCGACGAGATCCCCTTCAACCTTCGCGAGGAGGTTGTTTACTGCTACGATCTTGCCAGGACAAACATAGATGAATCGAGAGTTCAGTTGTCCTGCGACGTTGAGGAGAATGTCCCCGATAAGGTTATAGGTGATCCGTTCAGACTCAGGCAGGTTCTTACAAACCTCCTTAATCATTCCGCCGACAACACCGCCGACGGAAAGATAAGTCTTGTCTGCACTTCCCTTGAAAATGACGGCGAAAACCTGAAGCTCGGTTTCGAGCTTAACGACACAGGCAAAAGCTTTGATAAGGCAACTTTAAAAAAGATTTTCGGCGACTATGTGACTGTCGAATCAAAAGTTCATCAGGATGATGATGAATCGGGTTTCGGAACCATCCTTGCAAGGCAGCTTGTCGGACTGATGGGCGGGGAGTTTACCGCAGTCAGCCCCTCAGGACTTGAGGGAGATAAGGGCGTGAAGCTCAGCTTTTCAATCTCCCTGTTTTCAAATGACAAACCCGGGAAAACACTGAATTTTGACGGCATTACCTCTTTCGGGCATATCAGGACACTTGTTATAGCCGGCAGCCAGACCAGGGATGAGGAAATACTCGGATCGCTCCACAAGCTTGGCCTGGCCCTGACAGTAACTACGTATCAGAAATCGACTGTAAATCAGATCAGGCAAAACCTCACCCATAACGTAAACCGGTACCAGCTTCTGGTCATACTCGACGACAGGGAGTTTGACGGATTCACGGTTGCAGGGGAGTTCTCTGCAAGCGGCCTTGCAGGGGAGTTCATTATTGTCATGATCAGTTCGAACGATGTGAAGGGTAATCTTCGCAAATGCATTGTATCGGGAATAGATCATTATATTGTCAAGCCGTATGAGCTTAAAGAGCTTTACGATACTGTAAAAATCAGCTTCCCTCAGGTCGACAGATCCGTCCCGGTTCCGAAAAATGAACCAGTGAGGAGGGATCTCAGGATACTTGTGGTCGAGGACAACAAGATGAATCAGAAGGTTATCGGGACAATGCTGAAGAGCCTTGGCTATTCGTTCGATTTTGCCGACGATGGTTTTGCGGGTTACATTCAGGCAAAAACCCGCAGGTACGATGTTATTTTCATGGACCTCATCATGCCCGAGATGGACGGATTTGAATCGGCCCGCAAGATCCTGGAATTCGATGACACACTTCTAATTGTGGCATTTACCGCCGACAATATGCCCGAATCGAAGAAAAAGGCTGAGATGTCGGGTATAAGGGAGTTTATTCCCAAACCCGTGAGGATTGACGATCTGAAAAAATTCTTCACCAGCCATTTCATCAAAAATTAAATTACTTGCTTAAGTTTGCGCCGTAAGAAGCACAGCGCCTTATGGCATCTCACCAGACAAACAAGACAGATATAATTTCTTTCATGGAACTTGCCGCGAACACTCCTGTTGTTGATGTCAGGTCACCTTCGGAATTCAGGGCAGGCCATATTCCGGGGGCTCATAATATACCTCTTTTCAATGATGCGGAAAGGGCGGAGGTGGGAACCAGGTATAAAAAGGAAGGCAGCCTGAATGCCATCCTTGAAGGAATAAGGCTTTCAGGTCCTGTAATGCATCTGAAGCTTGAAGAGGCCCTGAGGGTTGCCGGCGAAGAGAAGAGGCTCCTGGTCCATTGCTGGAGGGGTGGGATGAGGTCTGAGGCCATGGCCTGGCTTTTCTCCCTCGGAGGGATTGAAACACACATCCTGGAAGGGGGCTATAAAGCCTACAGGCGTCATGTTCTTGAAACGCTTTCGGCAAAGAGGGACATGATAATTCTGGGTGGTCTTACAGGAAGCGGCAAGACTCACATTCTCAAATATATAGAAGAAAAGGGAAACCAGGTGATCGATCTGGAGCACCTTGCAAATCACAAGGGATCGGCCTTTGGGTCGCTAGGCCAGCCGGCCCAGCCTTCATCGGAACATTTTTCAAATATGCTGTTCGGAAAACTGAGCCTTACCGATCCTGAAAAACCGGTCTGGCTCGAGGATGAGAGCAGGAACATCGGAATGGTTTTCATGCCTGAGGAGTTCTATCTGAATATTCAAAGCAGCCCGGCCGTAATTTTAATGATGGATATCAATACCCGGCTACCAAGGCTAATGGAAGAGTATTCCTGTTATCCTCCGGAGCTGCTGCTCCGGTCTGTCATGAAGATAAGTAAAAGGCTTGGCGGCGACAGGACCAGGGAAGCTGTGGATGCGGTTAACAACGGTGATTTTGCTACCGCCATAGCCATCACCCTTCAGTACTACGACAAGGCCTACAGGTACAGCCTTAACAGGAAGCCGCAGGAACTGCTTCATTATGTGAATACAGATACCGATGATGTGGAGATCAATGCCGGCAGGATACTCGAAGCGGCCGGCCGGCTGAAGAAATCATTGTAGAAGCTTATTGCCTGTGATGCTCTGAGGCATTCACCCATTTGTAGACCTTGTCGGCACGTCGTACGTTTTCAGGAGTTGCCAGTGAGCAATACTCTCCCTTAAGCGCCTTTCCGGTCTCCTTCAGGTCAACCCTTATCTCTCCAGCGGCGAATTCGATGACACCTGTTGTTGGTCCTGTTATCAGCAGGGGTTCACCCTGCTCCAGGTTGCCGTTCTCAAGTTTAATCTCGGCCACACCGATTTTTGCGAAGTAGTTGGTTACTTTCCCAAGGTATTCCTTCCTTCTGGTTGCCGAGGAGCCATAACGTGTGTTCCATTCGCCCATTCTCTGCCCGAGGTAGTAACCGTCCCAGAAGCCTCGGTTGAATACTGATGCAAGCCGTTCCCTCCATCCGGCGATTGCCTTCTCGTTGTATGATCCATCGGCGACAGCCTTCACTGCTTCATCGTAGCATAAGGTTACCGTTTTGACATATTCGGGCGACCGTGCCCGGCCCTCGATCTTGAATACGCTCACTCCGGCATCAATGAGCCTGTCGGCGAAGCCAATTGTGCAAAGGTCTTTTGGTGACATTATATACTCGTTGTCGATCGCCAGTTCATAACCGGTTTCCCTTTCAGTTACAATATAGGCTTTACGGCATGTCTGCCTGCATTTTCCCCTGTTTGCCGACATACCCGTTTCGTGGAGGCTCAGGTAGCATTTCCCGGATGTCGCCATGCACAGAGCGCCGTGGACGAACATTTCTATCCTTACCAGACCGCCGTGAGGGCCCCTGATGTCCTGTTCCGTGATCATCCGCGATATCCGGCTGACCTGGTCAAGGTTCAGTTCCCTGGCGAGCACCGCCACATCGGCCCATTGTGAATAAAAGCGCAGGGCCTCGATATTCGAAATGTTAAGCTGGGTCGACAGGTGAATCTCCATTCCGGCATTGAAGGCGTACCTTATCACTGACAGGTCGGATGCTATGATTGCGGAAATTCCTCCGGCCAGTGCAGAATCGACAATCCGCTTCATCTGCTCCACTTCATCGTCGAAAACAACGACGTTAAGCGTGAGATAGCTTTTTACGCCGTTATCCCTGCAAATGCCGGCAATTTTATTGAGGTCGGCTGTGGTGAAGTTAATGGATGAGGCTGACCTCATATTCATTTCTCCGGCACCGAAATAGACAGAGTCGGCCCCTCCCTGTATCGCAGCCATAAGCGACTCGTACGATCCGGCGGGAGCCATAATTTCAATATCTTTCCGGTTCATCCGGGGCAGTATTTAGGTGTTTACGGTAAAGATCACACAATTCCGGTTTTCATCATTATCCTGATGCATGTTCCCTTGCCCGGTTCGGACGATTTGACAAATATCTTTCCGTGGTGATATTCTTCTATGATCCTTTTGGCCAGCGACAGACCGAGGCCCCAGCCTCTTTTCTTGGTTGTATATCCCGGTGAGAACACCTTTTTCCATGATGATTTGGGCATTCCTTTTCCGGAGTCGGAGATGTCGATCACTGCATATTTTTCTTCTTCTTCAACCTTTATTGTTATCTCCCCGTTGCCTTCCATGGCGTCGATCCCGTTTTTGCACACATTTTCAACCACCCATTCGAACAGGGCGGGGTTTACCGGGAGGTTAATTTCGTCGTCGGATGAGAAAGTCAGAACAAACAGGACTTTTGAAGATGATCTTGATTTAAGATAGTTAACGGAGTTCAGGATAAGACCCAGTATGTTTTCCTGAGTCAGCGATGGTTTGGAACCTATTCTTGAGAAACGTTCCGTAACCTTTTCGAGCCTTTTTACATCCAGGGCAAGCTCCTTTGTTACAGGCAGGTCGGGATAATTGTTCTGAAGCAATTCCACCCATCCTGACAGTGAGGTGGTTGGTGTTCCGAGCTGGTGTGCGGTTTCTTTTGAAAGTCCCAGCCACACTCTGTTCTGTTCAGCTTTGCGCGATGAACTCAGGGCAAGGTATGATGCCAGGATGAAAAGTATTATGAATCCAAGCTGGACAAACGGGTAATAGATCAGCTGGCTGAGGATAATGCTGTCCTTGTAGTAGATCCTGTTCGTCGAGCCGTTCGCGAGGTCAATTATGATGGGCTGGTTGTCGCTCCTCATCTTTTCGAGCTTCACCCCCATTGTGCCGGTGTCTTCGATCTTAACCTGTTCAATGTTCCTTGTGGCAATTATGTTGTCAGAACCGTCGGTCAGGATTACCGGCACCGTATTATTATTTTCGATGATTGAAAGAAGGAAATCGAGATTCTGGGTCGAATCGGCGCTGTTTATCAGTCTGGTGGCCTCGGCCCACATTTCTACCTTTTTCCTTTCCTCGGTTTTCAGGCTGCGGACAAGGAACTGGGTGTAAATAAGTGATCCAACACCTATGAGAATAGCAAAGAGGAATAGGAAAATCTGCCAGTTGTTGCGGTTCCGGAAAATATTCAAGTGACTTTCGTTTTTCAGGTTAAAAAATACTATTTCTTTCTAAAAAGCCGGTCAAGGAAACCCTCTTTTTTTTCTGCCGGAGGCTCCTCTTCTTCTTCAGCGGTCTCCGTCCCTTCCCAGGAAATTCTGAACCTTGGCCTGGACTCCCCTTGCCTTACCTGCCCGGAATCCTTTCTATACAACCCGTATTCCTCCTTAATTATTGTTTTGAGTGTTTCTTTTTCTTTTTTCAGATTGTCCTTTAGCTGGTTGCCTGCAGCCTTCATATCGTAGCTAACCTTTACGTCCTCGCCGTTCCCGTCTATCCTGAGGAAAATGGAAGTCCTGCCAAGGCCGTCGTCCTGAATTTCGCCGAAATCTTCTGCGGGCTTCCTGGTTTTCCTCGACTTCTTGCTGAGGATCTCCGAAAGTAGCATTTTTACATGATATTCATATTTGTTGTCAAAGGTGTGTTCCCCGTTAACCGACAGGTCGGCGGCCGAAGACCTGATCTCCATCTGGGGGAGATAGAAAACATTATCCCTGATGAAGAAATCATTTTCAAGCTTGTCGAATCTGATGTTCTGAAGCTCCGACAGTTCAATGAATGATGAAAGGGCTTTCACCGGATCGAAATTGACCAGTGCGCCGTTGGATATGTTGAATTTTCCTTCGGCTGCCATTGTGTGTATATCGGGATTCATGAGGGAATCGACAGGCAGGACCAGTGTGATATTTCCCGAGAGGAATCCTTCAAGATTTTCAGCCTTGATAAAATCCTGTCCGAAATTATTGAAGGTTATGAATGACTCGTTTACATCAACATCTGAAACCAGGAAGCTTCCCCTGCCGATAAATGATTTATCGGGGTTCTGCACCACAAGTCCGTTTCCCGTAACCTTTCCTTTCTGGGAATTCATCGAAAACGATCTGAAATTCATCATCCTGGGTCTGATGCTGAGGCTTCCCGCTATGCCCCTTGCTTCGAAACGCTTGTAAGAGAGGGTGTCGACCCTGAAATCGACATCGAGGTTCACATCGGCAGGAAAGGTAACAGGCGCTTTTTCCGGTTCGTCAGTTTCACCGGGATCTTCGTCCGGATCCATAAAGCGCTCGGGCCTGAAAGAAGAGGCCGAGACTGTTGCCGTTCCACCCAGTATTACCGGATTACCTGCAAGCCAGCCCGGGAAATTCGTAAATTTCCCTGACAGCCCTATCTCCTGTCCGTTCAGTGACAGCCTGAAGTCGTCGGTGATTGTGCTGCCGTTGAAAAAGAATGTACCTGTTGCATTTATTATATCAACCTGCCGGTTCTTCAGCCTGAGGTTTACAGAATTGAAAATCGTTTTTGAATTTGATGCCAGATTGAAGACGTCGGTGAACCTGTAGCTGCCCTTTTTTCCCGGCCGGCCCGAGAATTTAAGGTCAAGATCGATCGATCCGCCGGCTTCAGCTGCTTCGCTGAGATTCATGAATTCAACCAGTTCCGCCGGCAGGAGCCTTCCACTGAACACCAGTTCAGTAAAGGGATCCTTGAAATTTGTAAGGGAGAATGAGCCTGTGTAGTCGGAGGAACCGAGCCTGGAAGTGAAGTCTTTAATTTTGAAGGAGCTGGTTTCGGGCCGGTTGCCGTTTCCGTTTGTGTAAGCTCCGTCGAAAGAAAGATTTCTGACACTGAGATCCGATTTACGATTATCGATCAGGGCATTTTTGAGGGAAAAATTAATATCGTAATGAGGGTCCGTGGAGGAAGTCGGTTTCCCCTTTGTAGTCCAGCTGAATTTAAGGGTTCCCTCAGGATTGTAAGCCGACAGGGCTTTTGTGTATTTTGAAGGAAGGAGGTAAGGTATCCTTGAAATGTCGATATTGTCCGCTGTCACAGTAAGGTCGAGGTAGTTGTCGGCTGCCACGAACCCGGTGAGTACAAAATCCCAGTTTTCGATTTTCATGGTGCTCTTCCTGAAGAATGTACCTTTCTCGTTCTGATTCAGACCCACATTAATGTCAGCAACAAATTCAGGTTTTATAATGAAATCCTTCAGCTGGAAGAGCCTGAAAAAAATCTTCATATCTCCCTCAAAGTCAATATTACTGCCTCTGATCCTGCTCTTCAGCATACTGTCCTTGATAAGTCCTTCGAGATTAAGGTCAACCCTAAGGTCATTATAAACAAGACTCACATCCTGCAGGCTTATCCTGTTCAGGTTCAGCCTGGCACCGTTTTGTGTTTCGCCGGGGGTCTTCCTTTCAGTGAATTCATAGTTGGTACGGCCCGAGCTGTCTGTAAAAAGTGTCAGTTTTCCCGATCGCACGGTGATCTTGGTGAAGGTATAGTTTCCGCGGATCATGTCAATCGTGCGCAGAT
>JAVEXG010000091.1:0-14213 GCA_034004115.1 Bacteroidales bacterium
CACGCGAATGCAATTTCGAAGAAGACAATCAAAGGAACAGAGACATGGATTATGGGGCTTGCGAAGGATGAGCAGAACCTTGAAGTGGCAATGAAAGAGAATGAAGTTATACTTCTGGAGGACGATTTTTCTACAAAATACGAGGGATTCGATCCAAAATCACCTGAATCGTACATTATGTTCACTGTGATGCAGAACACGTACAGGGAGCAAAGCCTCTATCTGGCAACAAATATTCAGAATCAGTTCAGGAACAGGGCCGGGAGGATCGACCTTGGCGTGAAGCAGGCAGGCTTCCTGGTGCTTTACATGACCTCGATGCCGAGTGTTCTTATCGAAACCGGATTCCTGACCAACCCGGAAGAGGAGAAATACCTTAACTCAAAAGAGGGACAGGATTACCTTGCTTCGGCAATATACCGGGCAGTAAGGGATTATATAAATGAAATCGATAAGAAGACAAACACTTCAAGATCAGCGGAGGAAAGCATTGCGTCAATTCAACAATCCGTGGGTACTGAGGGAGGAGCACCCGATGATCGACCCAGGTTTATGGTTCAGATAGCCAATTCAGCCTCAAAGAGGCCACTCACACCCTCAAATTTCAATGGTCTGCAGGATGTATTTGAAATTGAGTCGGATAATCAGTTCAAGTATGCTGCCGGAAGTTTTGACAGCTATTCTCAGGCTGCCGAATACCGGAAGAAAATTGAGTCATTATACCCCGATGCATTCATCATTGCAGTCAGAAATAATAAAATATTACCTTTACAGGACGCAATTAATCCAAAGTAAAATCTAACCAGCAAAATGAAAAAGATCTCGAATGAAGCCAAGATTGGGGTTACTGCAGTATTGACAATTCTGGTTTTCATATGGGTTTTCAGTTTTCTAAAAGGCAAAAACCTGTTCAACAAAACCGCCAGCTATTATGTTGTTTATGATCAGGTTGGCGGGCTCGCCGAATCGAGCCCGGTGGAAGTAAACGGCTATAAGGTCGGAGTTGTTCAATCAGTCAAATTCGTGGATCCTGTCAGCGGCAGGCTGCTTGTAACCCTGTCGGTAGATAAAAGTTTCAGGCTTCCCGTCAATACAGTGGCTGAAATCACGACAGCAAGTCTGATTGCAGGAATGAAGATCAGGTTTGTTTACGGTGAAGGTCCCGGAACCTATTCAAGCGGCGACACTATACCCGGAAGACTCGCCACTTCCCTGCTTACAAGGCTTGAGGACGAGCTTCTTCCGTTAAAAGACCAGATATCTGATCTGATAGCGACACTCGACACAGTGGTTGGATCGGTCAATGAAATCATCGACCCCAAATTCAGGGCCGACCTTCGCTCGGGAGTATCGAGCCTTAGCAGTACGGCCCGGAGTATCGATGAAGCTGAGCTTAAAGCCACGCTGATGAATATCAATTCGTTTACGACCATGCTTGCTGATAACTCAGATAAATTCACCTCGACATTCAGCAGTCTGGGAAGCGTAGCCGACACACTCGCGGCTGCTGACCTGTACGGTTCAATAAATAATCTCAAATCGAGCCTCGAGCGGGCATCATCGCTGATAGGTAATCTCAACGAAGGAGAAGGAACAGCCGGGAAACTGATAACAAACGATTCCCTGTATACTAATCTTTCGAACAGTCTCGGAAGTCTTGACATGCTTTTGCAGGATATGAAGACAAATCCGAAGCGTTATGTGCATTTTTCACTATTCGGCAAAAAAAATAACCGGGAACAATAGCTTTTTTCTAAAATTCAGATTATCTTGAACTTAAAATAAAGCAGCTTAATGATGGCAAAATAGTCCTCATTTTTTTGCTTTTCTGGTAAAATTTTACCAGTTTGTATAAGAGTTTGTCTGTCATGGGCAATCCGTGAGTTGTGCTTGTAAATTATTGATATACAATAGAATAAAACGTCAATTTTTATTTTGCCGTTTAAGTTGCTGATGGTTAAAACCATATAGTTTTTTTGAATTTAACAAGCGAAAAAAAATTTTTTTTTAACTTTTTTTTTTACAAATATTGCTGTTGGAATCAGCATAACGGATAACCTACGACAAACACAATATATTTTCATGAACAAATCACACGCCGATGTATGGAATAATTGTCTGCAGATAATTAAGGACATTATTCCCTCCGTCAGTTTTAAGACCTGGTTTGAGCCTATTATTCCTCTGAAACTTGAAAACAATGTTTTGACGATTCAGGTACCCAGTCCGTTTTTCTATGAGTACCTCGAAGAGCAATATATAGATATCCTCAGGAAGACTCTCAGGCGTGAGATTGGTGCTGATGCCAAACTCGAATACAATGTTGTGCTGGAGAATGCGAATTATTCCGACGGCAAGCCTTATACAGTAAGGTATCCGTCGAGAAACAAGACGGATCTTCACAACAAGCCGGTTCAGGTTCCATTCAATGTTACACAGCCTTCAATCAAGAATCCTTTCGTTATCCCCGGAATCAAGAAGGTGCATTTTGATCCCAAGCTCAATCCCGATTACAACTTCAGCAATTATGTAGAGGGGGAATGCAACAGGCTGGCCAGGTCGGCAGGAATAGCAGTAGGCAATAACCCGGGAGGTACAGCATTCAATCCTCTTATGATCTATGGCGATTCGGGACTGGGCAAGACTCACCTTGCGCAGGCAATAGGGATCCTGGTGAAGGAAAAACATCCCGACAAGGTTGTGCTGTATGTCAATGCAAACAAATTCCAGACTCAGTTCGTTGAATCGGTCAGAAACAACAACAAGAACGATTTCCTTCATTTTTACCAGATGATTGACGTCCTCATCCTTGATGATGTTCATGAGTTTGCCGGAAAAGAAAAGACACAGGACACCTTCTTCCATATTTTCAATCACATACACCAGTCGGGCAAACAGCTGATACTCACATGCGACAGGCCGCCGGTTGAGCTTCAGGGTATGGAGCAGAGGCTTCTTTCGAGGTTCAAATGGGGTCTGCAGGCAGATCTTCAGAGGCCCGACTATGAGACCAGGCTCGCCATACTGAAGAAAAAGGCATACAATGACGGCATTGAACTGCCCGATGAGATTTTCGAATATCTGGCTGCCAATATCTCCAACAACATCAGGGAACTGGAAGCCGTATTGATATCCCTGTATGCCCAGTCAACCCTTAACAGGAAAGAGATCACTCTCGACCTGGCAAGGCAGATGGTTGAAAAGCTGGTAAGCACATCGAGACGCGAAATAACAATAGAATATATTCAGAAGATCGTTTGCGACTACTACAAGATCCCGATCGAACTCATTCAGGGCAAGACAAGAAAGAGGGAGATTGTACAGGCCAGACAGGTTTCAATGTATTTCTCCAAAAACCTTACGAAAGCATCGCTTGCAAGCATCGGATCACATATTGGCGGTAAGGATCATGCCACAGTGCTTCATGCCTGCAAAACCGTCAATAACCTTATTGACACCGATAAGCACTTCAGGAATCAGATCAATGAGATAGAGAAGAAGCTGAAAGTGTAACGGTTTGCGGTATGGGGTATGCGGTATGCGGTTA
The DNA here is from genome assembly GCA_034004115.1 of Bacteroidales bacterium. Taxonomy (GTDB): domain Bacteria; phylum Bacteroidota; class Bacteroidia; order Bacteroidales; family VadinHA17; genus LD21. The sequence continues at coordinate 3,548 of JAVEXG010000091.1, forward strand.
CTGCCAACTGCATGCTGCCAACTGCCAACTTGTTAAAGTCTCTTGCCTTTACGCCTTTACGCCTTTACGCCTTACCGCCTTCCCTTGAAATAACGGCTCTCAATATCCTTCACGCACCGGAATCCCACTGTTGCATTGCGATCATATCCCTGCGACACCATAAGCATTATCTGCGTCATGTCAAGAGGCTGGGGTCCTCCCTTAACGTACCACCAGCTTGATTCGGGATCATAGTAGCTGCCACCCCTGATTACCATCAGGTAATACGATCCGTTGAAATACATGTCGTTTGTCATCTGCCAGACATTTCCGACCATATCAATTACTCCCCGGGGGCTCATCCCCTTGCTGAAAGCATCAACCGGAGTAGGTTTACCGAATGAGTTGTTGCATAAAGTACCGTGAAACTCATTTCCCCAGGGCCATTTCCTTTTGTCGGTACCCTGGGCTGCAAGCTGCCATTCTGCTTCCGTCGGAAGCCGTTTGCCTGCCCACTTTGCATAGGTCTTCATGTCTTCGAGGCTCAGATAAACAACCGGATAATTTTCCTGGCCCGGCAGATAGATCCCATAATCCCAGTGCCTTAAATACCTTGCTGTATCAACAGGTCTGTATCCTGAGCTTTGAACGAACTCATAATACTGGGCATTTGTAACCGGGTATTTATCTATCAGGAAGCTGTCGACGCTTACAGTAACGCCGCTGACCCCGGGGTAAGGCATGAAATCCTCGGAAGTGCCGACCTCATAGGAAAACTCAGCTCCGGGTATCAGAACCATGTCCGGGGCTATTCCGGTAGCCCGGACGGTAGGCTCCACCCTGCTGACCAGCCATGGTCTTCCGCCTTCAAGATAATGAATGTTTTCATCGAGGAGATGTTTGCCATCAAGCAGCTGTACCACTATCTTTCCCTCATAGTAGCCAAAGTGATCCCTGAGGCTTATTATCGTGTCGCTTCTAAGGCTGAATTCCTTGAAAGCAGTTTTATTTGAAGGATTTCCTTTCCATACAAGCACCCTGTTATCGTCAGCCGACCGCAACATAAGAGAATCGCCCCTGAGCTTAGATCCGAGAAGAAGGGGAAATTCGGCGATGCAATCAAGCGAACCCTCCATACGGGTTCCCGACAGTGAGGCCGGCCATCCCCCGGTGGTTGATGTCAGCCAGGTCGTACCTCCTTCTGTAACCGGAATGATATTCTCATGGTTCCAGAGCGAAACATAATGCCGGGCTATATTCCGGTCGATCCTGAACAGTTTTCCCTCAAAGCCTTCATGACGCATGTTCAGAACCGTATAAAGGGTTTTTTCCCCTGCCCTCCACCTGTTCACATATATTCTGTCGGCTGAGGTCCCGATCATCGGGGTCCAGTCCATATCAAGAAATGCATCGTTGTTCTGGCGAAGTATGAATGTTGTCCTGGCCAGATATTCAAGGTCTTTCTGGTAATTTTCATCCCGTCCCCCCGGACGGAACATATTCAGCTCGGTGCCGTATCCGTTGAAAAAAGAGATTGCAATCTCGCGGTGCAGGTCGTCTTCCCCGACATCGCATACCCTGAATATTGAGAAATCGGGTTTTATCAATTTATTGAGGTTCAGTTCCGGACTCAGAAAGATTGCATTATGAACCCGTCCCGACAATATTCCCGGCATATCCGCGGGAACGGCCATGCCTTCGGAGTACATCACAACTCCCTTCCTGACGCTGTCGGCTGCAGACTGGAGCTGACGGCTCGAGCTGCCCTGAGTGTCTAGAACCACTCCGTCTGCATCGGTTTCGGCAATCACAGAGGCCATTCCCTTCATATGGTTTTCAAGTCTGGTGTTGGTATCCCAGGGATTATAAGCTATAAACATCCTTGTATTGTTCTGGCGGGCCAGTCCTCCGAATATCCGGAGCTGTCTCAAACCTCCGGGCAGATCCCTGTAGAGGTCCCACTGATTACGCTGGTCGAGTCCGAGACGGGGCCAGGTTGGCCATAACCCGTATACATCAATATACCCGAAGAGGTCCATACCTTTTCTGAGGACATCCGCAAAAGTGTATTTTCCGGTTGATCTGTCGAAGAACTCCCTGTCCCATGCCATCTGGAGCATAATCAGGTAACTCTCCCTGATCCAGGCCAGGTCGGCCCTTTCATACAATGAATTGTCAAAATCACTGATATCATAAAGGTAGCGGTCCCTGAACATCAGTTTCAGTCCGTTCTGCCACTCACCTCTGAATATGTCGGCATAAATCCTATAGCTTACCTTTGCTTTGGGAGGCAGGATCGTCTTATATCTCCGGGAAAGTCCGCCCTTTGTTTCAATGCGTCTTGCAACAGCACCGACCGAGATTCCGTTCTGAACATCGAAAGAAGTGTAGCCCAGTTCCCATGCGTTGTCGGGAAGAATAACCCTTACCGGCATATATCCCGGGCGCGACAGCCGGGCCCGGGCCAGATCGTCAGGCCCCATTCCGGTTATATTTACTGACGCGCTGTCGGAACCGAAAGGGATCACGTTGCTTATTGTCACAGTATCACCGGAGATATTCTCAAATTCCACATCACACTGCCACCCCCGGGAATCAGAATCAGGCTGATTCAGCTGAATCCTGACCGAATTTCCAACCTGCAGGGAGTAGCCATTCCCTTCATCAGCAGCCTGAGCTTCGGCTGTAGAGTGCATTTTTTCATCAATAAGGAAACTTAAAACAGGTTTTTCCCGTTTAAATGATAAGCCTGAATTATCCGAAAGGGTAAGGCTGTCGGTCGAAAGACCGGTTAGGCCCGAAAAATGGACCTTTGAGATAGACTGAGATAAGGCCGGGCATGGAATGATAAAGGAAGATATTATTAATGCCCGGATGAATATTTTTAAGTTGAACATAAACAGGATCGATAAAGTTTTCTAAAAACTGATGCAATTTAAAACATAAGCAAGATTTTTAAAACTGTTTTAAAAAGTATTAAGGAAATAATGCAAAATATGGCACTCCTGAAAAACATAGTGAGACTTTTCTTTTTGTTGCTCCTTTCCATCATCCTAATGGGAAGCTGTGCTTCATCAAAGAAGAATCCGTATTACGAGAAAAGGATTCAGGCATCAAGGACCAACACAAAGCAGCTTGGAAGAAACCGGTATTACTTTTCCAAGGATTATCAGAAGAAGTTGTCCAAAAGCTATAAAAGAAAGGTCAGGTATTAGTTTACCCGTCGCAAGCGAAACTTAGCCCGTCGTAGGCAAGCGCAATGCCGGGAGGCAATGTTTCAGACACCTCCGCATGAAGTCCCATCTGATGGCTGATATGAGTAATGTAGGCCTTTCGGGGGGAAATTTCCCTGATAAAATCAACCGCCTCACGGAGAGAGAAATGCGATATATGTTTTTCTTTTCTAAGCGCATTAATAACCAAATACTTAACTCCAAACAACTTTTCCTTTGTCTCCTCGGGAATATAATTTGCATCGGTGATATAAGCGAAATCGCCTGTTCTGAACCCGTAAACGGGAAGCCTGTAATGATAAACCCTGAGCGGTGTAAGGAGAACGGAATTCACCTGGAAATTATCTTCATTGATTGTATTAAGGCGCATTTTAGGTATTCCGGGATACTGGTACTCGGCAAACACGTATGAATAGTCCTTCCGTACTGCTTTCTGCACCCTTTCCTCGGCGAATATGTCAATAGCATCCCGGCTTTTATAGTTGAATGCCCTCACATCATCCATTCCTGCGATATGGTCCTTGTGTTCATGTGTCAGAACGATAGCGTCGAGTTTTCTTACATTTTCGCGCAGCATCTGCTGGCGGAAATCAGGTCCGGCATCAATCACAAGAACCGTATCCCCCTTTTCAATAAGTATTGAGGTACGGAGTCGGTTGTCGTGCCGGTCGGCAGAACGGCATGTCTCGCAGTCGCATGCTATGACCGGCACACCCTGAGAGGTGCCTGTTCCCAAAAAGGTGATTTTCACTTTAAGCTATTTCACGGCAAACCTAAGGCAAAAATCAATAACTGCCAATAACACTCATTATTTTTTATTTCTTTAAATCCCGGGCACGGTTAATAATGTTATTTTTACAGTCACCCCATTTCTATGGCAGCCGGAAAGATATACCTCATACCTGTCACCCTGGGCAATCAGAATTACAATGATGTAATACCGCAGGGTGTCCTGGAGATAACCAGGTCGCTGAGGTTGTTTGCTGTGGAAAATATCAGAAGTGCTCGGAGGTATCTGAGGCTCATTGACAAGGATTTCCCAATTGACGAGACTGAATTTCTTGAGCTCAGCGAGCACACAGGCGAATCGGAAATCAGTAAGTTTCTTGAGCCGGTCGGCAGGGGAAAGGATATGGGATTAATGAGCGAAGCAGGCCTGCCCGGGATAGCTGATCCCGGAGCTATGCTGATTTCAGCAGCCCACAGGTTCAGGATCAGGGTCATTCCGCTTTCGGGTCCTTCCTCTATCATTCTGTCATTGATTTCCTCCGGCCTTAATGGGCAGAACTTCACGTTTAACGGCTATCTTCCTGTCAGACAACCTGAAAGGGAAGCAACGCTTAAAGCGTTGGAAAAGAAGGGAAGGGAAGGAAAGGCACAGATTTTCATTGAAACTCCTTACCGCAACCAGAGGATGCTGGATTCCATACTGTCAGTATGCAGCGATGACACTTTATTATGTATAGCCACCAACATTACCTTGCCGGGAGAAAACATTCGCACAATGACCGTTTCGGAATGGAGAAGAAATGTGCCCTCCATCGACGACCAACCCACTGTGTTTGTTATTCAGTAAAGTCTTTCCTTCAGTCGGTATGCTTGACCAGTTTTACCAGATTAATCTGGAAAATAAATGGAGTGTACGGTGGAATGAAGTAATTCCCATCTTCACCGTATGCAAGCACGGATGGGACAATGATCAGTGATGTTCCCCCCTCCTTCATGTAAGTGAGAGCTTCATCAAAACCCGGAATAAGTTCATCCTCGTTGACAGGCTTTATCAGTGTATCAGAAGTATCAAAATTTGTTTCAACGACAGACCTGTTAAGAAGGTGCATAGCATAAAAAATATAGGCAGTATCATGAGTTTCCGCCTGCAAACCAGTCCCGGGGATATAATCGAGAAAATACAAGCCACTTGTTTTCAAATCAAAATCAAGTGTATCGTTATCTGAAAGAAAATTCTGTATCTTGAGTCTCTCATTAAGCTTCGGATCGTCAGGATCATCTGAAAGGTCACACGAAGGCAACAGGAATAAAGACAACAATACAGCCAGGAATAGTGGCTTCAGGTAATAGAAATATTTTTTCATAGTAGTTAAGTTAGAATAGACAATCCCCTCAATAATCGTTCCAATTATTCATATCCGATAACGCTTACCCAATAAACAACAATGGTTCTCGGAGGAATTTTCTTTCCGTCTCCGACAAGTCCGTGAGCCAGGAACGGAGGCAGGATGAACATGGCTTTCCCTGCGGGTTTCAGCAACCGTAAACCTTCATTCAGTCCGGGTTCAATATCCGATTTCCCCACAGTCACCCGCATGGGGCCTGATTCGTCGGATGAGTAACAAAAAGTGCCATCTATGAGTTCGCAGCGATAGGCAATCAGTATCCTGTCATTATCCTTCAGCAGATTGCCTTCTCCCTCTTCTTCAATCGCGTACCACAGCCCTGCCGGAGACTCCTTCATTGTTAGCCTCTTTCTTTCTATATAATTTTCAATAATTTCCCTGTCCTTTTGCACCAGGAACCTGTTCATTTCAGCCATTTCATTTTTGCCCGGCTTTTGCGGCTGTTCCCCGTCAGGGCTGCTGTTCCTGCATGAGCAGGGAAGCAAAATCAAAATACATATTACAGCCAGGCTCTGCCTCATTTTCACTTCGTTCACTTTCAGTCTTTCAAAAGCATTTCTTCCTGTTCCTTCAGTACTTTGAGAAAATAAGTAATAGTATTATCGAGGGTGTCGAAATATTCTCCTCCTGAAGCATTAAGGTGACCGCCTCCCGCGAAATATCTGGAGGCAAAATCATTGGAAGGAAAATTACCCTTCGACCTGAAGGAAATCTTTACAAAATTGTCCTTCTCCATGAAGAATACAGAAAAGACTACTCCTTTTATCGACAGGGGAAGGTTTACAAAACCCTCCGTATCTCCTTTAACATGATTGAAATCAGCCAGATCTTTTTTTGTCAGATGGATATATGCCGTTCTATACTCTGGAAGCACGGTCATTCGCTGATACAGCGAAAAACCCATGAGTTTCATCCTATCGGCCGAAAAATTGTTATAGACCGTATTCAGGACATGGCCCCTGTCGATTCCGGTGTCGAGCAGGTCAGCCACAACCCGCATTGTATTGCCGGTGTATGCGCCATGCTCGAAATTGCCGGTATCTGTAATGATCCCGACGTAAACACTCTCGGAATAGGAATGGTCGCGGAAGGGTTCCCCGTTAAGGATGGTTACAATCTCATGCACCAGTTCCGCCGTGGAACATTTTGAAGAGTCCGATATCAGGAGGTCTGCAAAATCCACAGGCTCCAGGTGGTGATCGATTATAACCTTTTTCGCCCTGGAAGAAACCACGAAAGATTCCGCTTCTCCCAGCCGGTTAGGCTGATTGAAATCGAGCATAACTATCAGCCCGGCATTTTCTATGAGCTGTTTGCATTTCTTTCTTTTCCTGATAAAGACGTTTATCTTATCCGAGCCATCCATCCATTTCAGGAACTCCTGAAGGTTATTCGGACACATCATTTCAACCTTCAAGCCCTTGCCTGAGAGGTACCGGTAAAGTGCAAGCTGAGAACCAATTGCATCGCCATCGGGATTGACATGGCTTATCAGCAATATATTGTCAGACGATCCCAACAGTTCCGAAAATTCTTTTGTATATTTGGCCAGATCTATCACTTTTACCTCTGCTTAATCAAGGGGTTAAAGATAGGAAATTATTTTTCAGGCATAGTTTCAATAAGGATATGGACGGAAATTATACTTTTTCAATTATAAAACCGAATGCGGTAAGGACCGGAAAGACAGGTCCGATACTTTCAATGATCAATGAAGGAGGTTTTGAAATCTCGGCCATTAAGATGGTTCAGATGACCACTCAGCAGGCAGAGGCATTTTACGAAGTCCACAGGGGAAAGCCCTTTTATGAGGATCTTGTGGAATTCTTGACGTCAGGACCTGTTATTGTATTGATTCTCAAGCACGAAAACGCAGTCAGCGAATTCCGCAGACTGCTCGGGGCCACTGATCCTGAAAAAGCTGAACAGGGAACTGTCAGGAAGAATTTTGGAGTGTCGGTGAAAATGAATGCCATACATGGTTCCGACAGTGATGAAAATGCAACCAGGGAATCAAACTTTTTCTTTTCTGATATTGAAAGATACTCCTGATCGTATGAAAACAGAAACAACAGGCACTCCTGCCGGAAACAGGCAGATGGAAAAGTATTCTTCAGCCTTCACCCTTTCGGACATGGAGATCTTCATTTTCCCGGATTTATTTTATCCGCTTGTCCTCGCCAATATTATGTCGCCTCTTATCTGGAAATGGCGTGATGATCCATGGTTTGCTGATATCGACAAGAAAGGATTCACATACAAGGTAAACAGGATCAAGCAGTACATAATCCAGAATTACGTATTCAACCTTGACCTTGCCACATGGGGTATGACAACAAAAACAAGGGAAATTGACCGGTTCAGCGAATTTTTCGACACGGAACTGCTTCGTCAGTCGAATGCCCTGTTCGGTTATGAAGGAGACAAGTACTATTTCGACATAGACATCAGGAAGCACTTCGGGCTTGACAGGTTCACAACTGATGCTATCCCATACTGGAAGACTGAAACAGTCGAAGCCATGACGGCCTTCAGATACAGGGAAAACTTCACGACGGGAGCAGGCGAATGTGTTTCACTTGCATCGCTTTATGCGGCCGCAATGTTTATTGTAGGCAAAATCCCCCTCGAAAAGATATTCCTGATCGCGACACCGCTTCATTCACAAAACTTTATCACCGAAAAAGAAGGTCTGATAACCAACAACAGGAGGATAGTGACCAGGAACATGTGGTTCAACGGCACTTCACTTACAGAGAAGGCAAGGCGTGCCCTCGAAAATGAGAAAGTAACCATCGTATCGCATATTTCGGGACATATCCATACCGTCTACAATGAGGCGACAATAGACCCCGGGGCCTACCAGATGTTTTCGTCGAAGCTGAAGGCATTTCTGAGGACAGACATAACCGACCTGGTTTTCATAAATTTTCTCAGGTTCAAGCAGAAATATAAGAAGCTATTCCAGTACATGTGCGAGTGCTCCGGCAAAAAGAGATACATTTCGCTTGAAAAGATGTTCGAATATGAACATACGAGCAGATACAATCTCTCGAAAGAGACCAGGGCCAGCCTTGTAAATGAAATTGAAGGGGATGAATTCCATCTGAGTCCGATCCATGGAAAGATAATGCTGAACGACATTGAGGATATCTTTAGAGACGACAGTGGCTGCAGGCTTTATGAATTCAAGACTGAATTCATAAAGTACTCCTGCGGAGTCAGCGAAGCATTTCTGGCAGAGATGTTTGAAGATCTTGAAAAATTCACTGTCACAGAGCCAAGACTACCGGACGTTGAGAGGTTCTACACCACTGAGGAAACTCCCTCAATATCACCGGAGAACACGAGGGAGGAAATTATTAAATCAGTGAAGGGGCTTACCGGCAAATCCGAAATGGCACTTCTTACAATGTATGTATACAGGCAGATGGACATGATTGACTGGATTCCGTTCATTAAAGCATCAATGGAAAGGAATCCTGTATGCTTCAGTGAACTCGACTCCATGCTGGTTGACGAGGTTTACGGTATATTGGGAAAGATGCCTGATGAATCTATTTACGACGGCAACCGGCTTGCACTTCCCGATGAAGTATGGAATTTCAGGCGGGGCGACGGGGTCGAGAAGGCCCTGATGCTTGCCGATTTCATAGGGATGAAATACCCGGGATCGCCGGTTCACATTGAGATATCGGATTCAAGGGTTGTTTTAAAATACAGAACCGAAGAATATCCTTTCCATTCATCAAAGGGATTCAGGAAGTTGATTTCAATATCCGGGAAAGTCTACAGTGTAAAGGACCTACCTTAAAACGATTTCACGGATCAGTTCCTTGCCTGATTTCTCGTTCAGTTTTTCACGGAGAGCTTCCCTGAGCATCATCAGTTCATTCCGTGCCACGGATGAGGTCAGGTGGACATAAAGGATGTGATCCCTTATATAAACTTTTGAGGTCCTTGACGATATTGCTTTCCCGACCATCTCCTCCCACGAGTTTATAAGATTGACTTCAAGGAGCTTGCCTTCAAGGTTCATTTCCCTGATGTAGTCCTTCATAGCCTCGGCAATAGATATGGTCCTGCTTCTTCTCATTTTTCCTGTATTCCATTTCCTGTCACTCCTTCAATGCCATCCTCATTTATCCTGAAGAGCCGGTAATCGGTTTTAATGCTTTCAAGAATATCTAGAAGGCGATCCTGGTGAGTGTCGGTTATGAATATCTGGCCAAACCGGTGATTACCCACGAGCCTTATTATCTGGGCCACCCTGCCAGCATCGAACTTGTCAAAAACGTCATCGAGAAGCAGGATAGGCGGGAATCCGGCCTTTCTCTTTATGTAATCAAACTTGGCAAGCTTCAGGGAAACAAGAAATGATTTCTGCTGACCCTGCGAACCAAGTGATTTGACAGGATAGCCATCCATTTCAAAAACAAGGTCGTCCTTGTGAATACCAACTGTAGTATACTCCAGCGCCCGGTCCTTGGTAACCGAAGCCGAAAGCATCTCCTGAAAATCACCTTCATTCAGGTGCGACCGGTACTTCAGACCGACCGCTTCCTTACTGTTTGATACCATTGTATAGTACTCATAAAAAACAGGGACGATCTCATTTATAAGCAGGCTCCTCTCAGCATGGACCAGGCTCCCGTAGCGTACAAGCTGGGCATCCCAGATTGATAGCATATCGGGATCGAACTGACCTGAATCTGCAAAATCGCGGAGGAGTTTGTTCCTCTGCTGAAGAGCCTTGTTATAATTCAGGACAGCTTCGAGGTATTCGGCATTATACTGGCTTATTATCTTGTTCATGAACTTCCTCCGTTCCTCGCTCCCTTCAATAATAAGGGCGCTGTCGGCCGGGGAGATCATCACAACGGGATACCTTCCTACATGATCCGAAAGCCGTGCGTATTCCTTCCCGTTTCTCTTAAGCGTTTTCTGCTTCTGCCTGTGGAATGAGCAGAAAATATTATCCTCCTCCCCGTTCTTTTCAAATATCCCCTGGATAATGAAGAATTCCTCATCGTGCCTGATGCTTGCACTGTCGATATTATTGAAAAAACTCTTTGTAAGCGACAGATAATGAATTGCATCAAGAATATTGGTCTTACCTACACCATTATTGCCCACGATGCAGTTAATCCTCGGGGAGAATTCAATGTCGGCCTGGCCGTAATTCTTGAAGTTGGTTAGCAGGAGTTTTTTAAGGTACATTTTCAGGCGCGGTGTTCAGGTTAGGTATAAAATACAAATTTACAAAAAAGTCCCTTTTACAGAAATTTATTGTCAAACAATTGATTTCCTATAAATTAA
>JAVEXG010000241.1:0-3065 GCA_034004115.1 Bacteroidales bacterium
GCAACGAATTCCACAGTGCTGACCGGAATCTCAAGCTGCATCAGGAAGACATCCGAAGGATCATCGCCATAGACTTCATCATCAATATCGTAAGCTGAAAGAGTGCCATTTGAGCCGGGTGCAACCACAATACAGTTTTCTCCGTCCTGATCAACCATGATGAGGGCAATGCCTGAAGGGTTGCGGGGATCATTGACTATATACTTTGTTTCAATTCCTTCAAAGTCGAAGATGTGTTTTGCCTGTTCGCTGAAGTAATCGTTGCCTGTTTTGGTTATCAGTGTAACCTTTCCGTTGAGACGGGCAGCTGCCACGGCCTGGTTTGCTCCCTTACCGCCGGGATTCATGAAGAATGAGCCTCCGATTATAGTTTCTCCCCGCTCCGGGATCTTCTTTGATTTCACCACCATGTCGGTGTTTGTACTTCCAATAACGACGATTCTGCCCATAAAAAAAGAAAATGAAATGATACGTGAATAATTAATGCCTAAGATATATCAATCTTTTCAAAGATTAAGGAATTACTATTTCAGAAGAAAGTAAAAAAGAGCGCCTGCTTCGGCCAATTCATGTCATTTTGCTATATTTAGCTCACCAAGATTTGCCATATTGTTTGCCTGATGAAGAAGAACGTTTATTCTCTGTTACTGATACTTTCAGCCGTACTGATTGTTTCATCGCTTATCTCTTACTTTCTCGGAAACATAACCCTGATGGGCTGGCTGCTAATCGGAGGCTTTATCTCGCTTGCGACGGGGGTGAGGGGGTTCAGCCGGTTCAAGGGATTATCATACACACTCTGGATTTTCACCGCAGTCGTTGTAAGTATGTTCTATCCCCAGTACCTTACACAGATAGGGGAGTTCAAGCTCAGCAGACTGATAACCCCTCTTCTCCAGCTTATAATGTTCGGAATGGGATCGCAGATGAGCTTCAACGATTTTGCAGGTATAATAAGGATGCCAAAGGGTGTGATAATAGGGGTGATAGCCCAGTTTTCCATAATGCCGCTGATTGCCCTTGGCATTGCTAATATTTTCAGTTTTCCTCCCGAGATTGCTGCAGGGATTATACTGATAGGCTGTGTCCCGAGCGGTCTGGCATCGAACGTGATGTCGTTTCTGGCTCGAGCCAATGTTCCTCTTGCCGTTACGCTTGCTGCAATAACTACAATGCTTTCCCCGCTGTTCACTCCTCTGCTGATGGAGAAACTGGCCGGCCAGTTCATCGATATCGATTTCTGGAGCATGATGCTCGACATCCTGAATATGATAATCCTTCCGATAGTAGCCGGATTTATATTCAATCTTTTTCTGAAGAAGGATGTAAGTTCCAGATCGAAGCTTATCCAGCTGATTTCCTATCCTTTTGTGATGATAATTACAGGATTGGTTTATGTTAAGGCAAAGGATGCCAGTCTTTCGCAGTTCCTGATTCAGCTGGGCAAAATGCTGTTCATATTTTATCTTTTGCCGATGGCTGGAGGGACATTGTTCCTGAAGTCTTTCGGGGGAGACAAAAAGATAATGGAGAAAATATTGTCGATGATATCGATGGTGGGCATAGCCCTTATTGTGGCTGTGATCACAGCTTCGGGACGCGACAGCCTTTTGAGTGTGGGGGTTCTGCTGGTCTGCACAAGCCTGCTTCATAACCTGTCGGGGTACACGGTGGGTTATCTTCTTGCATGGCTGTTCAGGATGCCTGAAAAGGACAGGCGTACAATCGCATTCGAGGTGGGAATGCAGAACGGAGGACTGGCATCGGGTCTGGCCAACCAGATGGGCAAGCTGGCGACAGTTGGTCTTGCCCCGGCTATTTTCGGCCCTCTGATGAATGTTACAGGATCGGTGCTTGCAAACTGGTGGAGGGGAAAGCCGGTGGAAGGGGAGGGCGATGGGACAAATGAATAGGATTGCTTCGTCCCGCTGAGGCGGGACTCGCAATGACGGAAGACGGAAGATAAAAGATAAAAGATAAAAGATAAAAGTAATGAAGATCATAACATTTGGAGAGATAATGTTAAGGCTCGCCACTCCTGAACACCAGCGGTTTACGCAGGTAACGTCGTTAAATGCCTCTTTCGGTGGAGGCGAGGCTAATGTGGCGGTCTCACTGGCCAATTACGGCCTTGAGGCTGATTTTGTGACTCGGCTTCCGCTGAATGACATCGGGGAGGCTGCAGTCAGAGAACTGAGAAAGTACAACGTCGGGACATCCAATATTTCAAGAGGAGGGGAAAGGGTCGGCATTTATTTTCTTGAAACAGGCTCAGTCGCCAGACCAAGCAAGGTGATTTATGACCGCTCCCATTCTTCAATTGCGGAGATCGAACCGGGAATGATCGACTGGGAGAAAGTTCTGGACGGAGCCGGATGGTTTCACTGGACAGGCATAACTCCCGCGATATCGGAAGGGGCTGCAAGGGAGTGCCTTACGGCTGTAACGACGGCAAGAAAAATGGGATTAACAGTATCATGCGACCTTAATTACAGGAAGAACCTGTGGAAGTGGGGGAAGAAGGCGGGTGAGGTGATGCCGGAGCTTGTTTCAGGGTGTGACATAATTCTGGGAAATGAGGAGGATGCCGGGAAGGTGTTTGGCATCAGGCCCGGATCGTCCGATGTCTCCGCCGGAAAGGTGAAAGGTTCCGATTATGAGTCAGTATGCATGCAGCTCATGGAAAAGTTCCCGAATGCTAAAAAAGTGATAATAACCCTTCGCGGATCGATAAATGCAGATCACAACACGTGGTCGGGTGTACTTTTCGACGGCACAACCTTGTATGAGGCGCCTGTTTACCAGATCACCCACATCGTCGACAGGGTCGGAGGTGGTGATTCGTTCATGGGAGGTCTGATTTACGGTCTGATAACCTATCCCGGCGATGACCGGAAGGCCCTAGAATTTGCTGTAGCTGCATCGTGCCTGAAGCATACGATACATGGTGATTTCAACCTCGTTTCGGTTACGGAGGTTGAACAGCTCATGAAGGGTGATGGATCTGGAAGAGTGGTCCGTTAACTCCACAGCCTGTCGTGCGAACGCTTGTCATCCCATTCCGG
>JAVEXG010000092.1:0-14138 GCA_034004115.1 Bacteroidales bacterium
GTTCCGATCAACAAGCTTCCGGGGCTTTCGTGGGTAACTGCAAATGCCAGGTTCGGAGCTGACTATTCATGGCTTGCCGGGGCACTTTATCCCGATTCGATGAACATCAATCTGGGGAATGCAATCAAGAACCACAATGAACTTACCCTGTCGGGCACGGCCAACCTGGCGAGCCTTTACACCAAGTCGAAATTCCTCAAGAGCGTCGAGGATAATACGAGACCGGGAGCTGTCAGGAGGATGCAGACAGAATACAAGACTGTAGTGTTTACAAGGAACAATGTCAATTTCAGACCGAATGTGATGAGGCCCCTTGTTCACAACCTCAAGACCAAAGATGTCAAGGTGATAATAACCAGGAAGGATGGCACCGAACTAAAGGGCAATGTTGAGATAATCAGCGAAAACAGGATTAATTTTACAACTGATGAAGCTGTTGAAGGCACACTTGTAACGATTGAGGGAAGAGTTCCCAAAAAGCGCAATCCGATGACTGTAACCGGGGAATACATGTTGCGGGCCATAATGGGGATACGATCGGTGAGCATGACCTATACCTCATCCCAGGGCCAGTATCTGCCGGGCTTCCTTCCGGAGTCAAGGTTTATGGGCCAGTCAAGGGTTAACAATGTATCAGCGCCCGGTTTGCCATTCATGCTGGGTTTCAGCGACAGAAGATTCTTCGACAAGGCTGTTGAAAACGGCTGGCTTACAACCGACACCCTGATGAATACACCTGCTATTTATAACAACAGGAGGGATCTGTCAATCAGGAGTGTCGTCGAACCTTTCCCAGGGTTGAAGATCGACATCAATGCCGACAGGAGGTTCCTTGAAAATGAAAGTTCATACTATACTGCCGATTACAACGGCAACTTCCCCGACAGTACACGAAACAGGGTCATCAGCGGTAACTTCTCCATTTCAATTATTTCGTGGGGTACTGCATTCGAAAAGATATCAAAGGACAATAACTATGTATCGGCCACATTCGAGAATTTCAAGAAGAATGCGGTGATCATTTCAGGCCGGCGTGCTGAGGCAAGGCAGGAGGCGGATCCGGGATACGATCCCGATATCGATCCCGAGACAGGACAGCCCCTGGCTGACGGTTTCAAGAGCGGTTACGGAAAAACTTCACGCGAGGTGCTTATCCCGGCTTTTTATGCTGCCTATACAAAATCCGATCCCGGGAAGGTCGATCTGTCGACCTTCCCCTCTGCTTTCAGGATGATGCCGAACTGGAGAATATCATTCGATGGCTTCTCCAAGTTTGAGTTTGTCCAGAAGTTTTTCAGGTCGATCAATATCACCCACCAGTACAGGAGTGTTTACCAGGTCGGGTCATATACAACCAACCTGAATTATTTCGTCGATGGCAACGGGATAAACAACATAAGGGACCTTCAGAAGAATTTCATTCAGCAGTATGAGATAAATACGGTAACCGTCAGCGAACAGTTCAGCCCTATGATAAATGTCGACATGAACTGGAAGAGCAACCTGACCTCAAGGTTTGAGTGGAGAAAGTCGAGGACAATTTCCCTTAATCTGACCGGCAACCAGGTTACCGACAGCCGTATCAACGAGCTTGTTGTCGGAGCCGGCTACCGTTTTGACGATGTCCAGATTATGCTGAAGACCGGAGGGGGGCAGAAGACGCTGAAGAGTGATCTGAATCTGAGGCTCGACCTTTCGCTCAGGGACAACAAGACTGTTGCAAGGAAGCTTATAGAGGATGTTAATCAGCCCGTGGCAGGTATAAAGGTGATGACGGTCGGGGCTACAGCCGATTATGTGCTGAGCGACCGGTTCAACCTGCAGATCTTTGCCGATCATACAATGAATAACCCGTTTGTCGCAAATACCTTCCCGACATCGAACACAAATTTCGGCTTCAGCCTGAAATTCACCCTTGCCCAATAGTTTTTTACTTAAGGAATCCTCAGAGTTAGGGATTATAAAAAAAAACTATAAATTTGGAGTAAACAAAAAACAAAAGATATGAATGTACCGGCAGATTTGCTTTATACAAAAGACCATGAATGGCTCCGTCTCGAGGGCGAGTTCGGATATGTCGGAGTGACTGATTTTGCCCAGGGTGAGCTTGGGGATATTGTATTCCTCGAGATTGAGACGGAAGGGGAGACTCTTAAGAAGGAAGAGGTATTCGGGACTATTGAAGCAGTGAAGACCGTATCCGACCTCTTCATGCCCGTTGGCGGTGAGGTTCTTGAGGTAAACCCGGCTCTGGCTGATTCGCCCGACCTGGTCAATAAGGACCCGTACGGGGAAGGATGGATGATTAAGCTCAGGATCACTGATCCCGTTGAGACAGAATCACTTCTTTCTGCTGAAAAGTATAAGGAGCTTCTATAAGGTCTTTTTGACCTCCACTTGCTGGTATCCCTCTACAATGTCACCGACCTTGAGGTCGTTAAAGTTTGTAATGTTCAGGCCGCACTCGTAGCCGCCGACAACCTCTTTCACATCGTCCTTGAAGCGTTTCAGGGAGCCAAGTTCGCCGGTATAGATCACGATACCGTCGCGGATCACCCGTATTCTTGTGTTTCTGGTGATCTTTCCTTCCTTGACGTAACATCCTGCCACAGTGCCGAGCTTGGTTACCTTGAAGAGGTCCCTGATCTCGAGGGTGGCCACTATTTCTTCCTTAAGCTCAGGCGAGAGCATACCTTCCATTGCCGATCTGATCTCTTCTATAGCATCGTAAATGATTGAATAGAGACGGATATCGATTTCCTCCTTCTCGGCCAGTTTACGGGCGCTGAGAGATGGCCTTACCTGGAATCCAACGATAATGGCATTCGAGGCTGCTGCCAGAAGAATGTCCGATTCGGAGATCTGACCTACTGCCTTGTGAATTATGTTAAGCTGAATTTCAGGAGTAGACAGTTTTATAAGCGAGTCGCTGAGGGCTTCTACCGATCCGTCGACGTCTCCCTTCACGATGATATTGAGTTCCTGGAAGTTGCCTATTGCAATACGTCTTCCGATCTCATCGAGGGTGATATGTTTCTGGGTGCGTAACCCCTGTTCTCTCTGCAGCTGGGCTCTCTTTGTGGCAATGTCCTTGGCATCGCGGTCGCTGTCCATCACATTGAATTTGTCACCGGCCTGCGGTGCACCGTTCAGTCCGAGCACAAGAGCCGGAGTTGCAGGCCCTACTTCATCCACCTTGCCTCCTCTTTCGTTGTACATAGCCTTGATATGACCGAAGGCGGTTCCGGCGATCATAATATCGCCCACCCTGAGGGTACCGGCTTTCACCAGTACTGTTGCTGTGAATCCGCGGCCCTTGTCAAGAGATGATTCAATGATTGTACCAACTGCCGGTTTGTCGGGGTTGGCCGTCAGTTCCAGCATCTCTGCCTCAAGCAGCACCTTTTCAAGAAGCGCATCAATGTTAAGCCCGTTTTTTGCCGATATCTCCTGCGACTGGTATTTTCCGCCCCAGTCTTCGACAAGGAAGTTCATATTTGCAAGAGCTTCCTTGATTTTTTCAGGATTGGCTGTCGGTTTATCTATTTTGTTTATTGCGAAGACTATAGGTACACCTGCTGCCGAGGCATGGTTTATTGCCTCTTTTGTCTGTGGCATCACCCCGTCGTCAGCTGCAACAACAATAATTGCAATATCTGTAATCTGTGCACCCCTGGCACGCATAGCCGTGAAGGCCTCGTGACCCGGAGTGTCGAGGAAAGTCAGCTTGCGGCCGTCGTCGAGCTGTACTGCATAGGCTCCGATATGCTGTGTTATGCCTCCGGCTTCACCGGCAATGACGTTTGTACGCCTTATGTGGTCGAGCAGTTTTGTTTTTCCATGGTCAACATGTCCCATCACCGTAACGATAGGCGGTCTTGGTTTGAGTTCTCCCTCTTCGTCTTCCTCCTCTTTTACAGTTTCCTGCAGTTCGGCGCTTACAAATTCAATCTTATGTCCGAACTCATCGGCGAGCAGAGCAAGGGTTTCAGCGTCGAGCCGCTGGTTTATTGAAACGAAAAGTCCGAGGTTCATACAGGTTGAGATGATCTCTGTCACAGGGACGTTCATCATCGACGCTAGTTCATTGGCCGAGACGAATTCCGTAACCTTCAGGATATTCTTTTCTTCTTCAATCCTGTCTTCAGTCTCGCGGTTTTTCAAACTGATAAGGTCTCTTTTTTCCCTGCGGTATCTTGAGCCTTTTGATTTTCCCTTTGTGGTAAGGCGGGCGAGGGTTTCCTTGATTTGCTTCTGAACTTCTCCCTCATCGACTTCCGTGCGGACAGGTCTTTTCCTGAGCAGCGGTTTCTTAGCCTGTGTGGTTTTCTTGTCGGTCGGAAGAGGCTTTGAAACAGGGGCAACCTCTTTCTCTTTTGTTATCCTTTTTCTTTTCTTTTTCCTTCTGAAATCAGAATCACCGCCCACGTTAACCTGCTGATAACCAGATTTTTTCTTTTCTTCTACCGGGAGGTTTATTTTCCCTACAACAGTGAGTCCCATGAGTTTTTCCACGTGCGGCTTGAATATTCCGGAGTCTGCCTTTTCTTCCTCAGCGGCCTGTGCTGCAACAGGTTCTTCCTGAACTTCAGCGGGAACTTCGGGCGTAACTACAGGCTCTTCAACCGGTTTTTGGACCACTTCTTCAGGAACTTCCTTCTCCGTAACCGGGGCTTTTTGTTCCCTGGCAGGCTTTTTGGATTTTACAGGTTCCTTTTCTTCCTTCTTCGCGGGCCTGGATTCTTTTGCAACTTTATCGAGGTCGATTTTACCTACAATGTGCAAATCGATGGGAGCCTTTGCTTTTTCTTTCTTCTCTGGTTCTATGACTTCAGCAGCTGGTGTTTCTGCTGCCTGTTTTTTAACCGGTTCAGCCGGAGGGACAGGCTCTTTTTCTGCCTTGACAGGTTCAGGCGGGGCAGGCTTTTCAGGCTGCACAACCTTTGGCTTGAGTGTCTTTTCAAGATCAATCCTGCCCACCAGTTTGATGTCGGGCTTTGGAATCTCGGTCTTGATATCTATGGTCTTTTTGACAGCCGAAGTATCCTTGATCATGACTTCTTCATCCCTGTCCTGATCCTCGCTTTTTGCACCGGGCACATCATCGATTGAAACGGTCTCCTTTTTCCTGTGGAGATCTTTCAGCATCAGCTTTTCTGACTCCTTCTTGACGTTGAGGTCGCCGCTGTATTCTTTCAGCAGAAGAACGTAAGCTTCATGAGGCAGTTTTGTATTTGGATTAGGATCAAGATCAAACCCCTTCTTGTGGAGGAATTCCACAATAGTCGAGATCCCGACGTTAAATTCGCGGGCTGCTTTGCTTAATCTTGTTGCCTTGATATCTTCAGTCATAGATAAGTCCTCAGTCTTTCTTAAATCTCAAGCGGGTATTATGATAATTTCTATTCAAATTCGGCTTTAAGGATATTAATTACCTCCCTTACGGTCTCCTCTTCCAGATCAGTACGTTTAACAAGGTCGTGGATTGAGAGGTTCAGAACGCTTCTGGCGGTGTCACATCCGATTGATTTGAGTTCTTCGATTATCCACTCATCAATCTCGTCGCTGAATTCCTCAAGGTTCACGTCTTCTTCATCCTCTCCTCCCGGTTCTCTGTAAACATCAATTTCATAGCCGGTAAGCTGGCTGGCCAGTTTTATGTTGAGGCCGCCTTTTCCGATTGCAAGCGATACTTCGTTGGGTTTCAGATAGATCTCAGCCCTTTTTGTCTCTTCGACGAGTTTGATCGAAGTAATTTTGGCGGGGCTCAGCGCTCTTTGAATGAACAGCTGGTTATTCGATGTATAATTTATTACATCGATGTTTTCATTTCTGAGTTCCCTCACAATACCATGTATCCTCGATCCTTTCATACCCACGCAGGCACCCACCGGGTCGATTCTTTCGTCGTACGACTCTACTGCAACCTTGGCGCGTTCGCCAGGTACACGGACAATCTTCTTTATTGTAATGAGCCCGTCGAATATCTCGGGAACCTCAAGTTCGAACAGCCTTTCGAGGAAGACAGGCGATGTACGGCTGAGAATGATGAAAGGAGTGTTGTTTCTCATTTCAACCTTAATCACCACGGCGCGGATTGAATCACCCTTGCGGAAATGATCGGAAGGGATCTGCTCGCTTTTGGGAATTATCAGTTCATTCCCGTCATCGTCAAGGACAAGTATTTCCCTTTTCCATACCTGGTACACTTCACCGGTGACTATTTCACCGATCCTGTCCTTGTATTTTATGTAGATGTTGTTCTTCTCGAGGTCGAGGATCCTTGCCGTAAGGTTCTGTCTGAGCGACAGGATGGCCCTGCGTCCGAAATCGAGAAATTTGACCTCATCAGAGACTTCTTCCCCCACCTCGTAATCTTCATCGATCTCCTTAGCCTTCGACAATGGAATCTGCAGGTTCGGATCAGCCAGTTCATCGTCTTCCACAACCACCCTGTTCCTCCAGATTTCAAAGTCGCCCTTGTCGATATTGACGATAATGTCAAAATTGTCGGCCGAACCGTATCTCTTTGCAAGCATGCTTCTGAAAACGTCTTCAAGCACGCTCATCATGGTCGGACGATCGATATTCTTAAGCTCCTTGAATTCCGAAAAGGTGTCGATCAAATTGATATTTTCCATCTTCTGAAATCTTCTTGATGTTATGTTATCGTTAAAACAATTTTTGTCGCTTTTACCTGATCAAAGTTAAAGGGGATTTCCTTTTTTTCCTTTCCCTTACCCTTGATCTTCACTTCAGTTTCAAGGTCGAAGCCGCCGATTGTTACGTTTTTGAGGATACCTGAATATTTGGTTCCCTCATTGTCGACGACGGAGACCTTCTTTCCTTCGTTCTTGTAGTACTGCTCAATCACAGTGAAGGGCGAGTCGAGCCCCGGCGATGACACCTGCAGTTCAAAATCCTCGGCATCGCGGTCGAGCCCGTTCTCAATATGACGGTGCAACAGCACGCACTCGTCAATTGTGATGCCCTCCCTTGTGTCGGCAAGCACCGTAATCCTGTTGGCGGCGCTGACCTTCACCGACACCACGAACATCCCGGTGCCGCTGATGAATTCCTTTATCAATTCCTCTATCTTATCCCTGTCTGTCATCCGCTGAAACTGATAATAAAATAGGGGACTCTGGTCCCCTGTTTCTCAAATGCCCCTCAATTCGGATGCAAAGATAACTATTGTTTGAAAATACGCAATATAATTGGTGAACTTTTTTCTGTAACACCTTAGGCATGTTTGCAGAAACATATCGTTTCAGGTAAAAAAATTGTTGTAAAACGATATGCAGGATATCGTAAAACGATAAAAAATCTGTAGTTTTTTTGTAACCTGGAGATAGTTAATTTTGCTGTCAGTGATGATAAAGGATATTTACACCGGACCCGAACGAACCCTGCTTTCGGACTGCACATTGTGCCCGAGGGAATGCCATGCCGGCAGATTTGCGGGAAGGCCCGGATATTGCGGGGCTGACGCCGGAATGAACATTGCCTCGATATGCATCCACAGGGGAGAGGAGCCCCCGGTAAGCGGTCCGGCTGGCATATGCAACATATTCTTTTCAGGCTGCAACCTGAGGTGCGTGTATTGCCAGAATCACGAGATAAGCAGGCCGGCTCGCGGATGCAGGCCGCGAATCACCGGTCTTGACGAGGCTCTTGACATTATTGAGAGTCTGCTCGGGGATGGTGTGAAAGCAGTTGGATTCGTGTCCCCGTCGCATGTGGTGCCCCAGGTGAAAGCAATAATACGGGGACTTCATTCAAGGGGTTTAAGTCCTGTCTTTGTGTATAATACAAACGGTTACGACAAGGCAGAGGTTATCGGCAGTCTCGAGGGGCTGATAGATGTGTGGCTGCCCGATTACAAATATGCGAGTGAAGCCGTTGCCCTGGAGTATTCCGATGCTGCCGATTACCCGTCCGTTGCCCTTGGTGCATTGAAAAAAATGTACTGGCTGAAAGGCTCTCCCCTTCGGACCGACAGTGAGGGCAGGGCGATGGGAGGGATACTGATCCGGCACCTTGTTCTTCCTGGTCATGCCGGCGAAAGCAAGCTGGTTCTGGGGAAGATAGCAGAAGAGCTGTCGCCGGGGGTGAACATTTCGCTTATGTCGCAGTATCATCCCACCCCGAATGTCGCCGGGCATCCTGTGCTTGGCAGAGCTCTTTACAAGGCTGAATATGATTCGGTAGTGAAGGAAATGGAAAAACTGGGCTTCAGGAACGGCTGGATACAGGATCCGGAGAGCTGCATTAACTACAGGCCTGATTTTTCAAGGGATCATCCGTTTGAATAAAGTTTTACCCCACTGCCCCCCTAAAGGGGGGTTAAAGAACTAATAATATGCAATATATCAATCTGTGGTGATCCATAAGCTAATGGACTAATGATTTCGGATTGAAGGTTCTGCAGGGCTATTTCTGTAATTTGAATAACCTCTATATGTAATTGTAATTCAGTAGACTAATGCCCCCCTTCAGGGGGGTTGGGGGGTAAACAGAAAGGGAAACCGGACAATACTTCTAACCTGCAAAAAAGATGTGTACAAAGATTAGAGGGCGGTGGGGGGGTAGACAATAAATGGATAAACGGACACTGATTCTATTAAGCAAAAATATGTGTCCAAAGAACAGGTCTGATACCTGGCTACATGAATTTTTCCCTTTTCTGGAGGTTGTACAGGCCGGCGAGCAGGAACAGTATGCTGCCGGAGATAAGTATGATCCGGTTTTTGAGCGATATGATGGCCCAGGTGGTCTCACTCACGTCCCAGGCCGGACTGAAAGGATTAAGGAATATGTTCCACTGGCTTTTGCGAAGCACATCATCAAAGAACATAAAGAGGATTCCCAGGATGATCATTATCACCGCAGTTCCGTTTCCGTTCCTCACTATGGTCGACAGCATGAATGACATCATTCCCAGGAACAGAACAGGTATCATTACCTGGATGGTGACATAAACGAACTCGAACCTGACAATCAGGATATTTGAAAGGAAGGTAAAGAAAAGCATGATAAGGAAAGCTATCACAAAGATAAGTATGATCCTTACGAGCCACACCTTGTACCTGTAGTTCGGGATACCGAAAAGTATCTCGATGGTCCGGGCATCCTGATCGTTCTGGATGCCGAATACAACGGGGTAGAAGACGAGGAGAATGCCCGAGAACATGAATACCCCGTAAAGATCGCTCATCTCCGAAACATCGTTAGACAGAACGTATATTACCGATAATCCGAGGTAGAAAACAACCGATCCTGCTAGAAACCAGATAAACTTATTAGCGAAGATGATGCGGAGGTTATAAAGGATCATCCTGCTGATGAGCGTATAATAATTATGAACTGAACTCTTTTTCATTGGCCGTTAAGATGATTGATGTCTTTTCTCCTGAGAAGCCACAGATACGCATCTTCCAGGTTGGGGGCTGTTGTCACCGCGTAAGCCCAGGGCTGTGATTCCGAAATGACCCTTACTCTTACGCTGTCGCCTTCCGACATGTGATGGACTACGAGGTGGCTGGCTGCCATCTGTGTGAATTCGGCGGCTGGGATCTTGAACTGCCACACATGTCCCTCTGCCTCTTTAGTCATCTCCGAAGGTTGGCCGAGGTATCTGAGCCTGCCTTTGTTGAGAACCGCGACCTGGTTGCACGAGCTTGAGATATCCTCGATTATGTGAGTCGAGAAGATAACTATCCTTTCGCGGCTCAGTTCCACAAGAAGGTTTCTGAATCTTATCCTCTCCCTGGGATCAAGTCCGGCGGTTGGTTCATCGACAACAAGTATTCTTGGCAGATGAAGGAGTATCATCGCTATTCCCATCCGCTGCTTCATCCCTCCCGAGAATGAGCCTATCTTTTCATGCCTGTGTTCATCCATGTGGACTGCTTTCAGCACATAGGTCACCCTTTCTTCCCTGGTGGCGACATCGATTATGTTTTTCAGCATCGCCTGGTAGTGGAGGTATTCGTGGGCTGTCATATTCTCATAGCTTCCGAATTCCTGGGGAAGGTAGCCTATGAGACCCTGAAGTTCCTCGCGCTTCAGCTGGGTGTCGAGTCCGTTAATCCAGACCTTTCCGTAACTCTGCTCAAGGATCCCGCATATGATTCTCATGAGAGTTGTCTTTCCGGCGCCGTTTGGTCCGAGCAGACCGAACATGCCGTTCTCTATGTTGAGCGAAACGCAGCTCAGGGCTTTGAAAGGCTTACGCTTCTTTCCGATCATGGGCACTGCAGCGACGATTCTGTAGATTGTTTTTCTAAGTCTCCTGAATTTCCCTTCAAGCCTGTATATATCTATATTTTCCTCGCTTAGTTTTTGTCCGGTTGTATAGATGAAAAGCCCGGTGAACCATAGGACGCCGATAATAATTACAACCGCGATGTTGTCCCATTTCAGCTGAAACATAACCAGGTTCAGCAGGGGCACCATCCAGAAGACTATGAAGCTAATGACAGGGATAAGTTTTGCGGGCATCTTCTTTCCGGATTCTGCGGAAAGGTTTTTGAATAGTTCCCTGAACTGGTTCCAGATGGCGGAAAGGAAGAACCATACTATTACACTGAAGAAGAATATCCAGAATCCTTTTTTAAGATAGAAGTAAGTAAAATAGACCATAAAGGCAAACATGGGGAGTTCCCATGAAACCGTCACCAGGTCTTTCCATTTCCTGAAGTGAGTAAGCAGGCCGAGCCGCTCCCTGATCCTTGCGCCGGCCTTCCATTCGCGGCTCCATCGGTTTTCTCTTTCGTAGATCTTTACAAGACTCTGAACGCGGATATTTATGGGTACGTCTGGAGGGATTACAGTTTCCCTGGCTTTTCTGAGGCTGTTCATGACGAACCATGTTGCAGCCGGTACGACTATCAGAACGAGAATGGAGGTTATCAGCTTCCAGATGAACTTTTCGATATGGGTATAAATCAGAAATATAAGAATACCGAATATGGCCAGTTGCACTGCCTTTATTTTCCAGTTGAGTGATCTGATCCAGTCAAGCGCATTTTCAAGACCTGAATAGAAGGTAGGAATGAATACAAGAGTAAGCAAAGTGCTCAGGGTAAGTCCGCCGATAACTGTTATGGCGAATGAGGCTCCGATCACCGATACGAACTCCGCCTTGCCCATTGCAAGCGGGAGCATTGCAATTACAGTTGTTGAAGCGGTTATGATTATCGGTCTGATCCTTGCCATGCCGGCGGTCATCAGTGCCCTTGAACGGCGGAAGCCTCTTTTCCTTAGGATGTTTGTATAATCGATAAGGATTATGCCGTTGTTCACAACAACCCCGAGAAGGATGAGAAATCCTGTGAGAGTGTTGACGCTCAGCAGGGTGTTCCCCGTAAGGATAAGCGCTATAAGCGATCCGAGGGCTGCAAGGGGTATGCTGAAGAGCAGAACGACCGGGGTTGCAAGGGATTCGAACACTGCAGCGAGGACCATGAAAATAAGAAGGAAAGCTATGCCAATCAGGTAATAGAATTCCTTGAGCTGGTTTTCTTCCTGGATTATTTCGACAGCAATTCCCGACGGGATATTCAGTCCCGATACAATGGACTCGACTTCAGCGCGGGCCCCTGAGAGGAGATCCTTGGATGATTTTATTTCATCCTTGTAACTATAGGTGACGGTCACTCTTTTCTCCTGGTTCTCGCGGTGAATATTACCCATGCCGTAGGAGAAAATGACATCCGCCAGTTCTTCCATTTCCATCACGGCCCCGTTCTGGCCCGATACCTCGAGTCGTTTAAGGTCGTCAATGGTTTTTTCTGTTGAGGAGTTGTCAAGAGAGTCAGTATCGGCGTATTTGATCATTATGTCGTAGCTTTCCGTTCCCTGCCGGAAGGTGGCACCGGAAGAGTATTCCCTTCCGAATGATGAAAGGGCGGATGCCAGATCGCCAAGTGTGTAGCCGTTGCGGGCAATGTAATCCATGTCGAAATGGAGCTGGACCTCTGGTGTGTTGTCCTGAACATTTATCCTTGCATTGTCGACTGTTTCGAGGTTGTTTATATATGTCCGGATATCATCAGCCAGGTCTTTCATCTGCTCGAAGTTCTGTCCCTTTATAATCACCGATTCCGGCTTTGAGCCTATTCCCAGGAGCGATTCAAAATCGGCCCCGGGGTTGCTCATGCCGGCACCTTCGCTGCTGCTTGTGAACCCCCCGCTTGTTGAAATCTCATCCATGCTGATTTCAGCCGAGGATATATTCTTTGTCTTCTCTGAAATATCATTTTTTATCTCCGCGAGTTTTCTCCTGCTTTCCTTGTCCCAGTCTTCCTTGAGATTGATAGTAACCGTTGCCTGGTCTTCCTCGATACGGCTCACTATGTCTTCCTTTTCAGGAATTGATGCAAGCCTCGACTCTATTTCGCAAACCACAGCATCGGTCTTTGCCAGTGTCGATCCGGCGGGCATTGTGACGCTCATCCTGAATTCGGAGGTTTCCACTTCATTGCCGGAACTCAGGCTAAGGCCGAGGCTGACCAGGAGGGCTGCGAAAAAGAGAGCCAGTGTACCGATTATTGTGGCGGCAGGATTTCTCATGCATGTTTTCAGCACAAGGTGGTAGCCCTGGATTAGCCTGTCGTGAATGGAGAGCCGCTTGAACACCTCTGAGTTTTCTGCCGGGGATCCCGACAACAGGTAAAAAGTTGCCATCGGGATAACAAGCAGGGCCACGCTGAGTGAAACCAGAAGAGTTGATATTATAGATACACTTATGTTTTTCCCTATAAGCTTTATAAGGAAGTTTGTTGTAAAGAGAAATGGCAGAAAGACTATAATTGTTGTTACGGTTGATGCAAAAATGGCACGGACAACTTCCCTCAGTCCCTGCTTGACTGAGGTTTCCGGGTCTTTTCCCGCTCCGGCCAGCCTGTATATGTTTTCGAGCACAACAACTGAATTGTCGACAAGCATCCCTATTGCCAGCGCGATGCCAACAAGTGTAAGGCTGTTTATGCTGATGTTGAAGGCATAGAAAAAATTGAATGCGGTGTAGACTGATATGGGCAGTGAAATTGCAATTACAGTAACGAGCCGGATGTTCCTCAGAAAGAACCAAAGGATAAGAACAGCCAGCAATCCGCCCGTGATGGCCAGGCTGATAATCTGGTTTATATTCTTTTCCATGGTTTCGGCGCTGTTGTACTGGACGGCTATTTCAACTCCCGATGAAGCCAGTTCCCTGTTCAGCCTCTCAATTTCATCAAGAGTGGTATGCGACAGTCCTATAAGGTTTGCCTGCCTGTCATTCACAAGGTTGATTGTGATTTCATCGAGGCCGTTCACCCTGCTTATTGTATTCTGTTCCTTGACTCCGTAGAAGATCTCTGCGATATCCCTGAGAAGCACCGGCCCGTCCTGTTTCACTATTATGTTTCCAAGGTCCTTAACATCAGTATAGGATGAGGTTACGTTTACATACATCTCCCGGCTTCCGTCGATAACCTTCCCGGCGAATGTCTTCTCCCTGCTGTTATTATTAAGCAGGGAGCTGATCTGGTTCATTGTAATACCCAGCGATTTGCATGCCCTTCTGTTAAGCCGTATCTCGATCGCGTTTTCCTGGCCTCCGTAAACCTGAACACCTGCAAGTCCGTCGATATTTTCGAGTTCAGGCTTGATCTCCCTGTCGGTGATGTTGCGTATCCTGTCAACGCCTCCTTCACCCCGCACCTGGAGAGCCATGAACTGGTTGGTTAGCTGTTCGAGGTCAATCTTGATTACATTCACAAAGAATTCCGACGGAATTGAATTCCGGATAAGGTCTATCTTCTCCTGAAGCTTTAGGTTTGCATATTTCAGATCTGCATTCTTGACATAGTAGATAAATATGGTTCCAAACCTTGAAGTGATGTTTGATTCAATCTTTTCAACATCTTCCAGGGTGCCGATGGCTCCCTCGATCGGAATGATGGCCTGGTTTTCAATGTAGGAGGGATCGACTTCGAGAGGTGAGCCTACCTGTACTATCAGTGTCGGGAATTCGGCATTGGGAAGCAGCTCCACAGCCAGCTTCTTGTACGAAACATAGCCCAGCACTGACAGCCCGATGAAGAGCATGCTGATAAGGACCTTTCTTTTTAGAATGAAATCCATACCTC
>JAVEXG010000093.1:0-14072 GCA_034004115.1 Bacteroidales bacterium
GGTTTTGAACTTGCACTTAACTACAACGGATCCAAAAGGGATTTCGGCTATTCCGCCGGTTTCAACCTTGCCTACAACAAGAATGAGGTGAAGAGGATTGCGAACAATGAAGGGATCTTCCACGGACCAGGTAACGTTCTGGGTCAGGGGACCGAAGAACTCTACCGTGCACAGGTTGGATTCCCGATCGGATATTTCTGGGGATACAAAACCCTTGGGGTGTTCCAGAATCCGGGAGAGGTGGAAAACCACACCAATCCGCAGGGAAAAATCATTCAGCCAACGGCAGAGGCCGGAGACCTTATATTCGATGATACAAATAAGGACGGTGTAATTAATTACCTCGACAAGGTGCTCATCGGAGATCCTAATCCCGACTTCATTATTGGGTTTAATTTCTCTACCTCGTGGAAGGGATTCGATTTCTCGCTTCTTGCAAACGGTGCCCTTGGTCACCAGATTGCACGGAGCTGGCGCCGCTGGGCCGATTCGCCCCTTAACAACTATACAACTGATATATTCAACAGGTGGCATGGAGAAGGTTCATCCGATAAGTATCCGAGGCTGACCTACGGTTCGCATATCAACTGGCAGTATGTTTCCGATATTTTCATTGAAGATGCTGATTATCTGAAGCTGAGCAACGTTACTCTTGGCTACGATTTCAAGAGGCTCTTCAGGACGATGCCTCTTACACAGGCCAGGTTCTTTGTAGCTGTTCAGAACCTATACACCTTCACCAACTATATGGGTATGGACCCTGAGATCGGCGGAGGAAGCGGCACCGACAGCTGGGCGAAAGGAATAGACATCGGATACTATCCTGCACCGCGTACAGTAATGCTGGGCGCCAGTCTTAAATTCTAAAAGATGAAGAATATGAAAAAGATATTTATACTGCTGCTTTCAGCAGCCATATTTGCGGGGTGTTCGGAAAGTTTCCTGGATACTGATCCGCTTACGTCAAAAACCAACACTGACTACTATCAGACAACAACCGACATGGATCAGGCGCTTACGGCAGCTTATGTCACCATGGTATCAGTGCCAAGTGGTTCCATACTGAACGCCTATCCTTTTGCTATCTCAGAACTGATGTCTGATGATCGTTTTGGCGGTGGTGGGGACAACGACCTTACTCCAAGGGCAATCTGCGACTTCAAGATTGACGGTCAGGATATGTACCTGGGCGCATGGATCCGTTATTACCAGGGTATTTTCCGATGCAACATGCTGCTTGAGAATATCGACAAGCCGGAATGGCCGAGTGCTGCCGCAAAAGGCAACGTTGAAGGTCAGGCAAGGTTCCTGAGGGCTATGTTCTATTTTGACCTTTCCAGGATGTTCGGCGAGGTTCCTCTGGTCCTTGAGACAAAGCCACAGAATCTGCCAAAAACTCCCGCCGCGGAAACATATGCCCAGATAGCATCTGACCTGAAGGCCGCCATCGAGGCTTTCCCGGCCGCTCCATGGGTGATTTCAGATCTTGGCAGAGCCAATAAATGGTCGGCCGAAGCCCTTATGGCAAGAGTATTCCTTTTCTATACGGGTTATTATGAGGCAGCCGAACTGCCGCTTGTTGACGGAGGTTCAATTACAAAAGACCAGGTTGCTACCTGGCTTGAGGACTGTAGAGACAACAGCGGTTACCAGCTGATGCCTGAGTTCAGGAACCTCTGGCCATATTCATTAGCCAATGAGGCCAATTCCGATAAACCGTACAAATTCACTGTTGACAATGAATTGTCATGGTACGGAGAGCAGGGCGGCAACAAGGAGACCATGTTTGCACTCAAGTTCTCGACATTTGCCGACTGGGGTACCAGTATTTATTACAGCAACCAGATGAACCTGTTCTTCGGATGGAGATCCTATTCCTATAAGGGTGCTATGGGAGAAGGCTGGGGCATGGGCACAGTAAACAAAAAACTGTGGGATGCATGGCCTGACAACGATATCCGCAAGCGCGGTTCTGTTCTCAAGGTCGATGATGCTTCTGAAGGCATTGATGAAAGTTATGGCCTCGGAACCGACTTCCACGATAAGCAGATGGATGAAACAGGATTCTGGCAGAAGAAATACAGACCGATCAACCTGTACAAGGATGAAGAGTGGAGCAACTACAGCGTACATTTATACAATGCTACCAGAAACTTTCAGCTCGACAATATGCAGGATATCGTGCTCATCCGTTTTGCCGACGTTCTGCTTATGCACTCGGAGCTTACCGAAACAGTTGACGGCATCAATCAGGTAAGGGCGCGTTCAAACGTTGACGTGGAAGATCCCCTGACCAGTGAGATGGTCCCGACGCTTCCTCCTATTGCAGCCTACTCGCTTGAAGCCCTTAAAAATGAAAGAAGGTACGAGCTGGCTTTCGAAGGAGTAAGGTATTATGATCTCCTTCGCTGGGCCGGAAAAAGTAACCTTGCTGAGGTTGAAGCTATCCTTGAAAGTCAGAACGGTGTGGCAACTATCAACAATGGAGTCAGCGGCACAAAGAAAGGTGTTGACTTCCGTCCTGAAACAGGAGGCTTCCTGCAGATTCCCAACCAGGAAATACAGCTTTCGGAAGGGATTCTGGTACAGAACCCCGGATGGGAAACCGGAGTTGCACCGACCTATTCGTTTAGTTCAAAATAACTCTTAAGAAGAAGAATTATGAAAAAGAGAATTTTATATCTACTCACAGCAGTATTGATGATTGGTGCTTGCACTCCGATTGAGATCCGGGAAGACCCGGGCCCCATTGTTCCGGCTTCTGCGTTCAAGTACACAATCACCAACGACCCTGCGAATGATTTCATCCTGTATCTGGACAACCAGACTCCGGAAGTAATGTTCTCATGGGATTATGCCTGGGGTGTAACCAGGCAGCAGAAAGACACTGTCAGAATGCTCGTGCCGGGTACCTATACAATAAAGATTACGGCGCTTACCGCCGGCGGCATTGTGAACGATGAAAAGACCATAACGGTTACCAAGGCTGATCCTGAAGCCTTTCAGGAACCTGAATGGGGATACCTTACTAACATGGCGGCAGGGAAAACCTGGATATGGGACGACAATCAGCCGGGTCCATGGGGCAACGGTGGCTTCAAGGGCTGCAATGCTCCGTGCTGGTGGGTTGTTAATATGGCTGACCTCGCCGGACAAGGTGTAGGTTCAGACGAAATGACCTTCGACCTTAACGGAGGCCGTAACCTTACCCTTAATAGTGCATCTGTACCTAGTGCCGGCCCCATAAAGGGTACTTTCGACATTGACTTAACCGTATTCAAGGAGGGTTGGGATGTCGGCACTCTTACAACAACCAATACCACCGTGATAAACGGGATCTATCCCAACAATGATAATGCAGTAGTGGAGAATTTCTATATCCTCAAACTGGATGAGGACGAACTTGTGCTATCATCACCCGAGCCCGGTGTTACCGGTGACTGGGGAACAGCCTGGTTCTGGATGTTCAAACCAAAAAGCAAGTAGGGAGAAAAAGGGGCTGTAAGAGGCCCCTTTTTTTAATTCTTTACCTTAGTTTTACTGAAAAAACGAATGAGAAAGATATTTCTCCTGCCGGTCTTTTTGTTTTTTCTTACTATTTCATGCAGCAAAGTCCCTTCGTTCAGGATTCAGGGAACTGTTCCCGACAGTAATTTTGAGGGATCAAAGGTATATCTTGTTGCTCTCGATGCTCCCGTGACCAGGAAAGTTGATTCGACCACGGTACTGAATGGTGCTTTTAAATTCACGGTTCCGGCCGATTCCTTTGATGTAAGGATACTGAGGATCCCGGCCAGATTTCCTGCCATAGTTGAAGACCTGGTTGTTGTGTGTGAGCCAGGTAAAGTGGGTGTTGTTCTGGATTCAATAAGCTCAGGCGGCGGAACAAAACTAAACGACATTCTGCAACGATGGAAGGAGGATAAGCGCTACCATGATTCCCTTCAATGGGCTGTGGCAGGGCAGATCAGATCGGCCGGAAACGATCAGGAACGGATTGACAGTCTGAAGGCAGAGTCGCAAAGGATCAGCCGTTCAATGCTTTCTGAAAACATAAGCCTGCTGAACGGAAATCTGTTTAATGGTGTGGGACTCCTGATCTATAAGGTTTATATCGATGCTCTTCCTGCTGAGGCAAAGAACTATGTGACCCGCATGACAGGAAGGCTTTACCTGGAAAAGGATGCCCAACTCAGGGCGCAGTTTGAATGATCTGACTGAAGGATGAAAAGTTTACAGAAGAATATATCACTTGAAGGGATCACGATGATGCTGTTCATCTCCATGTTGTTCCTGTTCTTCTTCCTGTTTTATAATCATCATCTCTGGCAACGGGAACAGATACAGCTTCTTGAGCTTACTCCCGCTCATTTTATTGAAAGCCTTTCGGTCCATGGAGGCTTTTCGGTTTTTGCGGGGGAGTTCCTGACTCAATTCTTCCATATCCGGGTAATTACTGCCTTGTTGGTTACCTCACTTCTGATCCTGCTTCAGCAGGCTGTCAGGAAGCTTATCATTTCGGTCTGGCATACAAGGCGCCTCATGGTGATTTCATGGCTACCCTCACTTATTTACGCCATTTTGCTGACACGTCAGTTTTATTATGTTTCCGGCCTGGCAGGTCTGATAATTGCAGTGGCCGGTTCAGTCTGGCACGTGCGAAGGACATCAGACGATCGTATTTTACACAGAATTATCAAAGGGGTGATACTGCTGGCTGTTGTTTACTGGCTTACCGGAGGAGCATTTATGTCCTGTGCACTCTTGCTTATAATATCAGAGATAGTGAGGGCGTACGAAAATGGTGAACTGAAACCGCTCAAAACTTCATTTATCACCTGTTCCGCGTATCTCGTTGCAGCTGTTGCCCTGCCTCTTCTGGCAAGGACTTACCTGATCAGCGACACAACTCTTCAGGCATTTCTCTCTGAAGCATATTATGCGGTAAGGATATTCTTCCCTCTTCCCCTTGCGCTGGCTTTTGTCTCGGTGCCCCTGGTTCTTCTTATTTACCGATTTCTTCCCACGGCTGTCACTTTAAAAAGTGAGATGAGAGCAGGTCTGGCCCTGGTCTTCATAATGACAGTACTCACGGCTGCCGGCATATTGTACTTTGCAGACTTCGGGGAAGAGCGTGAGATGGCTTATGAGAACTATGTTTATTCAGGCCGATGGGATAAGGTAATCTCGATGGCGGAAGAACGTCAGCCTTCAACAGATGTTCAGAGGGCTGCACTGAACCTGGCTCTGGGCATGACCGGAAGGCTTTCGTCGGATATGTTTCATTTCAGGCAGAACAAGGATGCTCTGTTTGTTCCCTATGTAAGGAGGGGGATGACTCCCTTTATCGCGGGAGAAACACATTATCATCTGGGTCTTTACAATTTCGCTCAGATGTTTGCGATGGAGACGATTGAGTCGACAGTCGATGCCAGGCTGCCTTCAAGGGCTGTCAGAAGGGTTGCGGAGATTTATCTGCTTAATGGACAGACCGATATAGCCGGAAAGTTTTATGCGTTGCTGAGTCATACCCTGTTTTACAGGAAAGAGGCACGGCATTTTCTCGGGTTGATAGGAGACACTTCTAAAATTAATAATGACCCTTATCTGTCTCACAAGAGGACGAAAATGCCGGGCCATGATTTCTTTTATGATCAGAACAGGATGGATTATGCCCTTGCCAGCCTTGTGGTCTCCAATCCTGCGAACCTTATGGCCTATGAGTATCTTATGGCTCATTACATGCTTATTAAGGATCTCGACGGTTTTATAAGGAATATCGGACTTATGAACCAGATTGTCTATGACAGTATCCCTGTTCCTTATCAGGAGGCAGCTGCCTATATCCTGACAAGGCTGGAGGATTCTCCGGAAGCACTGAGATCGCTGGTTGACGACCAGGCTGTGATCGATAATCTCCGTGCTTATGCGAATGCCTATAGCAACACGGGTTCCGATACCCTGAAGATGGAGGGACAGTTCGGGAAGACCTATTGGTTTTATCTTCATTACAGGTGATATGAGATTAAACCGTTTATACATTATTATCATTCTCCTGGCCTTTTCTGCGTGCAGAAGCAGGGAACCTCAAGATGTTGTCGCGTCGGATTCATTCCCTGAAATGTTTCCCGATTATGCCGGAGTAACTATTCCGGTCAATATTGCCCCGCTGAATTTCAGGGTTGCCGGCGGACCGGAGAAGGTAGTTACAATGATTACAGGGGAGAAAGGTTCTGTGAAAGTTGTTTCGTCCGATGACAGGGTGCTTATTCCGGCCCGGCAATGGCAGCGGCTTCTTGAGGATAATACCGGGATGTCGATTAAGTTTGAGGTTACGGCGTTCATCGGAGGCCGCTGGACGGGATACCGGCCGTTCAGGGTGTTCATCGCCGTGGAGCCCATCGACGGATATCTTGTTTACAGGAATTTAATGCCCGGATTTCAGAACTGGAACAGGATGGGGATCTACCAGCGTAACCTGTCATCTTTTGATGTCGGAACAGTGATTGACAGCCGGCTTCTTGCAGGCACCTGCATGAACTGCCACTCCTTTGCCGGGAATAATCCCGACAATATGGTTCTTCATCTCAGGGAAAGCTATGGAGGGACAATTCTCCACAGGAACGGCGTGACTGAAAAAATAAATGCCAGAGCCGGAAAGATGTTTGCCGCTGCAGCATTTCCCTCATGGCACCCTTCGGGCAGGTACATCGCCTTTTCAGTCAACCGGGTTAACCAGATATTTCATGCAACCGGTACCCGCAGGGCGACAGCTCTCGACCTTAAATCGGATATAGTGCTTTACGACACGGATAACCATGAAATGAAGATACCCGCTTCCCTTACAGGGAGCGACAGGTTTGAAACATTTCCCTGCTTCTCAGCCGACGGCACCAGACTCTTTTTCTGCAGCGCCGATTCGGTACGGATGCCTGCAGGCTTTGATTCGGTGAGGTATAGTCTTTGTTCGGTACCTTTCGACGCTGAGAAAGGTGAATTCGGCGCTGAAACCGATACGCTTGTTTCTTCAACTGCGACCGGACTCAGCTTTTCCATTCCGAGGGCATCCCCCGACGGAAATTTTCTTATGTTCACAGTGTCGGATTACGGTGCATTTCCGAGCTATAATCCCGAATCAGATATCCGGATCATGGATTTGAGAAGCAGAAACTGGTTCCCTGCCGATTCACTGAACAGCAGCGATGCCGACAGCTGGCATTCATGGTCGTCAAACTCCCGCTGGGTGGTTGTAAGCAGCCGCAGAATGGACGGTTTATTCTCAAATCTGTATATTGCATACGTTGATGACAACGGAATTGCCAGGAAACCCTTCCTGCTCCCCCAGAAGGATCCCGGTTTCCACAGCAGGTTCCTTTATTCATTCAACGTGCCGGAGTTTGCCGTAAAGCCGGTTCAGGTGAAGCCATATAAAATCGCAAAGGTGGCCAGGCGAAACCCGTCGGTGCAGGTTCAGGCAGGAAGCAGTCATTAGGGCGTAAAGGCGCAAAGGCTTAAGGGCGTAATGGCGTAAGGGTATTGAGGAATGAGGATTGAGGGATGAGTATGAAAATGGAAAAAAACAGGAAAATGGAATTGATTGTTGCTGGGGTCTTCTTCGTGGCAGCATTTGTTTTCTTCCGGTTTCTCTACCAGTATCATCTTTATTTTGTTGAGCAGCTTCAGATATTTCTTCTTACCCCGGCTCATTTCCTGTCATATTTCTCAAAGCCTGCTTTGCTGTCATCATATATCGGCGATTTCCTGACTCAGTTTTATTACCTGTCGGGAGGCGGACCTGCTGTTATTTCGCTAACACTGATCCTGTTGTGGCTGCTTGTGAGGAGGCTTCTGAACCTTTTGAACGGAAGAGATAACGGGTATCTGTGGCCCTTGATACCTTCTGCTTTCAGCTGGATAGCCCTGTGCGATCCGGAGTTTCCGCTTGCTGGAGTTATAGG
This sequence comes from Bacteroidales bacterium, assembly GCA_034004115.1. GTDB lineage: Bacteria > Bacteroidota > Bacteroidia > Bacteroidales > VadinHA17 > LD21. The sequence goes on from JAVEXG010000093.1 coordinate 7,959, forward strand.
ATTGATAATTGCAATTGCCTCATTCCTGGTTTATATTTCAATCGAAAGGGAGACCATCAGGAAGCCTGCCGGCATTTTGATGATCCCTGTTTTGTATGTCGCGGCCGGGAGCGGTTATTTGCTGTTCGCAGCCCTTGCTGCCGGATATGAACTTGCAACGGGCAGAAGGAAACGTGCACTGCTGTTTGCTGTCATTATGGTTCTGGTTTCGGTAATGGTCTCGCTATTGATGAGGCAATTTTACAACATCACGCTGCTGCAGTCCTATGCCTGGATCGATGAGATCAACCGTCATGTTAGGTTTACGAATTATCTTCCCCTGTTATCGGTTCCGGCAACAATCTTAGCTTTAGCCATTTCACCTGCGAAGGTTTTAAGGTTCAGGGGAAAGGATGCTTCTGTTGCAACCGGTTCAGCTGCCATTGTGTGCATTCTTTTGGCAGGTATTCTTCTTAACGCCGGCTTTACAAGGGAGAAGATACTTAAACTCGATTACAAGGCAGCTGCAATCAGGTGGGAGGAGGTTTATGAATTATCCCGGAAGTACGGGCTGAGGAACAATATTGCAACATACTACACCAACATGTCGCTGGCCAGGCTGGGATTGATGCCCGAAAAGCTAATGGAGTTCTACCAGCCGGCGGCAACCGGACTTTTCGTCCCGGTGAATGCAAATGAGAACTATCTTACAATCACTTTCAGCAACGAGGTGTACTGGCAGCTGGGCGATGTCAACGCAGCCCAGCATTCCGCGTTACTGGGGATGATCTTTTCTCCGAGGGCGCGAAATTCGAGGCTGATGAAGCGTCTGGCTGAAATCAACATTGTCAACGGTGAATATGAAGTGGCGGAGAAATATCTTACAATCCTGGAAAAGACGCTTTTCCATCGGAGATGGGCGGAAGCCCGCAGGATATTTCTTTTCAATGAGGAAGAATGCTCCCGTTCACCATGGATATCTTCGAAGAGATCGGTTATACCCTCAGAGGACCTTCTCAAGCCCGGAAATGAATACAGGCTTACCCTTGAGATGCTAATTGGTTCAAACCCTGATAACAGGATGGCTGCCGATTACCTGCTTTGCTACGATTTGCTGACAAGGGATCTTGATTCTTTCAGTGCAAATATGAAGAGGCACTTGCCGCCGGAGAAGTCCGGATCTCTTGCCAGAGTATACCAGGAAGCCCTGCTTATCCGGATTGTATCGGGCAGGGATAGCCGCGATGATTATAAAAACTATATTTTTGATCCGGAGAACGTAAGACGAATAACCGAATACATGAAGCTTTATGAAGAAACCGGAGGTGATGGCAGAAAACTTGAACCTGATTACGGGACGACATATTGGTTCTATTATCATTTTGCTGAATTAAAACAACCCAATACTGACTGAAATGAAAAGACTTTTAATGGTGGCAGGGTTCTTCCTTGCAATGCAGACTGGTTTCTCGCAGGGATTCATCCTGAACAAACTGGAGTATTTCGAACGCGGAGGAGTCAATGTGATGGCTTTCCAGGATATTTATCCCGAAGGTCATCAGGGAGGGGTGGCTGTGATAATGCATGGTCAGAGGCTGGCCACCAACGGCGACATCAGGCTCGACGAGACACCCGGACAGTGGCAGCCCATACCAAAGCAGCTCGGGAGGACTGTCGATTCAACAGGGCACTCGATTACGGCAAAGCTTGCCTATCCCGATCCCGCAATAAACCGTAAGGGATTCAACCCGATCGAATATCCCGACCTTAACCTGAATTATTCGGTAAAGGTTACAGCCAGGGGAGAATCAGTTGTGGTCACAGTTGATCTTGACACCCCTGTTCCGGATGAGTTTATAGGCAAGGTGGGATTCAATATGGAACTGTACCCCGGAACACTCTTTGGTAAGACATGGTTCATGGACAACCGGACAGGAATCTTTCCGCGGCAGGCAAACGGTCCGGCAATGGCAGATGCCAAAGGGGAAATTGTTGCGGCTCAGCCCATGGCTACAGGCCGGAAGCTGGTTGTAGCTCCCGAAACCGATCTCCTGAGGATGACAATAGAATCGAAAACAGGCGACCTTCAGCTTCTCGACGGAAGGTATGTCCACAACAACGGCTGGTTCGTGGTAAGGACGGTTGTGAATAAAGGAGCAACAAAAAATGCAATCGAATGGGTGATCACTCCCAATATGGTTGAGGGATGGAAGAGCTCACCTTTAATTCATGTTTCCCAGATCGGCTATCATCCAGGTCAGGAAAAAGTAGCTATCATCGAGCTCGATAAAAATGAAAGCAAGACGGAAGAAGCTGTTCTGGTTAAACTCGGAGAAAACGGCTCAGCAACTCCTCTCATCCCTTCAAAAGCGGAGATGTGGGGTAATTTCCTGAGATACAAATACCTGAAATTCGATTTTACTAAAATAAACCAGGAAGGCCTCTATTATGTAAAATACGGAAATGAGCAATCTCAGCCATTCAGGATAGCAGCCGACGTTTTTGAAAGAAATATCTGGCAGCCGACTCTCGAGTACTTCCTGCCCGTTCAGATGTGCCACATGAGGGTGAACGAGAAATACCGTGTATGGCACGGACTGTGTCATATGGACGATGCAAGGATGGCGCCGACAGACTTCAATCATTTTGACGGGTACATTCAGGGCAGTTCGACACTCACCAGTTACAAATCAGGCGATCATGTGCCCGGACTTAATATCGGAGGATGGCATGACGCAGGCGACTACGACCTGAGGGTGGAATCGCAGAGCGGTGAGGTTTATATTCTGATAGGAGCTTACGAGGCTTTTGGGGTTGACTACGACGAAACATCCGTAGATCAGCATACCAGGATTGTGGAGATACATCAGCCCGACGGCAAGCCCGACCTGCTTCAGCAGATTGAACATGGCGCTTTGTCGGTGGTTGGCGGCTACCGCAATCTCGGACGGCTCTACAGGGGGATAATATGTCCTGAAAAGAGGCAGTATGTTATGCTTGGCGACGGATCGACAATGACCGACGGCCTGATTCATAATAAAGATCTGAGGTCAGGAGAAAAAACAGCAACTCATTCCTCACCGGCCGACGATCGCTGGGTGTTCACCGAGACCAATCCGTCGCGTGAGCTAACCACTGCTGCACATATGGCAGCAGCAGCAAGGGTGCTTAAGGGATTTAACGACACTCTCAGCATGCAATGTCTGGAGCTTGCCAAAGCGATTTTTTCAAGCGATTACCAGTTAGATGGAAGAACAATCAATTCGAAGCTGCATCTGGCATCAGAGCTTTTCCTCACGACCGGGGACAGGCAGTACAGGGATTTTCTGATAAATAACAAGGAAGCAGCCATAAAGGGTGTCCGCGAAGTCGGATGGCTTATAGGGCGTGCACTTCCGGCAATCAACGATCCGGGATTTACTGCTGAGGTGAAGGATGCCATGAAAGGAGTGTCGGAAGGCATTATGAAGCAGGCTGAGGAAACACCTTTTGGCGTTCCTTACCGGCCAAGTATCTGGGGTGCCGGCTGGGATATCCAGTCCTTCGGCGTCAGGCAGTATTACCTGCACAAGGCATTTCCTGATGTGTTCCCATCGGCACCGGTTTTCGATGCTTTGAATTTTATCCTCGGAGTGCATCCCGGAACCAACACCTCATCATTTGCATCAGGGGTGGGAGCACGGTCAACAATTGTCGCATACGGCGTCAACAGGGCCGACTGGTCATATATCCCCGGCGGTGTTTCATCGGGGACTGCGCTTATCCGTCCCGATTTTCCTGAACTGCTCGACTGGCCCTACCTGTGGCAGCAGCAGGAATACGTTATGGGAGGAGGTGCAACAAACTTTATGTTCCTGGTGCTCGCGGCCGATCAGCTGCTTTCTGGAAAGTAAGTAATGATTATAGGATTTAGTACCCCATGGAAATCCACCCCCAACCCCCCAGGGGGGCTTTACCCCCAACCCGAAAGCTTTCGGGACCCGGAGGGGCTTTGCTATTTGTTTACCCCCTTTCCCGTCCCGCAATGCGGGAGGCTTGTGGCGCTTTCGTACATGGGAGCAAAAGCGTGCTGCTCCTGCCCCCTTGGGGGAAGGTTGGGAAGGGGGTGAAACAGCATTTTGTATTCATTTCGATCCTTCTATCCATCGCTTTGTCCTCCTGCACCGGCAACAGGACGGATATTGAGGTTGTGGATTCATATCCGGATATCAGTCCCGACTATGTCAATGTGACAATACCTCCCAACATCGCACCTCTGAACTTCATGATGAAGGGAGCTGAAAAGACAGATGTTATTATCGAAGGGAAAGGAGGCACAATCACTGCCGGATCTTCGGGGAACAAGGCTGTTATTCCCATGGGCAAATGGAGGACTATCCTTGAAAATTCAAAGGGAGATTCGCTCAATGTTACTGTTTCTGCTCTTGAAGGCGGAATATGGAAGGAGTACCGGCCTTTCAAATGGTATGTGGCCGCCGATGAAATCGATCCCTTTCTTTCCTACAGGCTTATCGAGCCCGGATATGAGGTATGGAGCAGGATATCGATCAGCCAGCGCGACCTGACCAACTTCAGGGAAATGAAGATTGTCGACAACAACCTCGTTGACGATGGCTGTGTTAACTGCCATATCTTTTCGCAGCAGGATCCCTCGCGTTCATTTTTTCACCTCCGTCATGCCGGGGGAGGGACGATGATTCAGCAGGACGGGCAGTTCAGGAAGATAAATACTTCAACCGACAGCACAATTTCGGCAGGAGTTTACGGAAGCTGGCATCCTTCGGGACGATACCTGGCTTTTTCAACTAATGTGATAATCCCTGAGTTTCACTCAATCAGGAATAAGAGACTTGAGGTTTATGATACAATTTCCGACCTGATCGTACTCGACCTTGAGAGCAATGAAGTCATCACATCCCGGGTGATAGCTGAAAAGAGCTCATTTGAAACCTTTCCTGTCTTTTCCGGCGATGGAACTAAGCTGTACTTCTGCTCGGCTCATGCTCTCAAGATGCCGGCTGACTACGACAAGGCAAGGTACAGTCTCTGTTCCGTCGGATTTGATCCGGCCACGGGCACTTTCGGCAGTATTGTCGACACGCTGATTTCAGCAGAGAGGAGCCGCAGGACCGTGAGTCACCCGAAGCCCTCTCCCGATGGGATGAATATTATGTTCACCTCTTTCGATTATGGCAATTTCCCAGTATGGCACGAAGAAGCTGATCTTCATCTGCTCGATCTTGCCACCGGGGCAATTGATACGCTTCCGGATGTCAATTCGCGGCGATCCGATTCCTATCACAGCTGGTCGTCGGAAGGGCGGTGGTTCGTTTTCGCAAGCAAGCGTGTCGACAATATGTACGGGAGGCCATATTTCGCCTACATTGGAAGTGACGGCTGGGCATCAAAGCCCTTTGTCCTTCCGCAGAAGGACCCCGCCTTCTATGATTTTTTTCTGAAGTCTTATAATATCCCGGAGCTGTCGAAAGGACCGGTACCGTTCAATGCCCGTGATGTGGAAAGCGCTTTCAGGAGGCTGGAGGCAGAAAAAGTCAGTTTCGTAAGGAAATAAGAAAAGGATCAGCAGTCGGCTAAAATACTGAAAAACATATCGTTTTGGGTAAAATATTTGTTGTTTATCATATTGAAAATTATCGTTAATCGATAAAAATTCGTATGTTTTCGGGCAATATTTTTGGGATACGAAAGCCTGGTCCTTGCGTTTGTTACGCATTGGTCTGACCAAAGCTGGAACTACAGATAAAAATCCGTAGTCCTGACTTGTGACGTCTCGTTAAATTAGTGCGGTTTTATTTTATAACACACTGAATATGAGTAGTAATGAAATCTTAAAATTGGGTTTTACCGCACTAACTAATATTTTTGTTCTGAGGGTTGAAAGAGGCCTGTCAACTTTAGAATAAGTTCAGAGTATTTTGGTGTCAATCAGGTATTTAGTATTTTCTTTATAGGCGGATATCTGAACTCATAAGTTTCCCCTCCTTTCGAAGCTAATCTCTATACACAAATAGGTATATGGCAGATTGTTAATAACATATAAGCAATTGTTAATATAACTATCTGATAAACAGATGTTTAATGTTGTGTGTTTTGTATCTTAAGTACATGATACAC
>JAVEXG010000242.1:0-3037 GCA_034004115.1 Bacteroidales bacterium
GCCAATGCCGGATTTGAACTCAGGATGCAGGATCCCGACAATAGCCAGCAGACAATTCCCACCGTGTTTATTTTTGACAATGAAAACCGTGCTTTCATGATTCTGATGCAGGGCGAGGGTTCAAAGACAGGCATTATTTCTGCCATTCCCGATGAATCTGAGCTTGAAGCCCAGTCGACGGGACAGAAGGAAAAGCAGGAAAAAGCCCCCGTGATCACAAAAACTGGTAATACAAAGGTGATTGCCGGTTACAGGTGCGATGAATACAAGGTTGTGGAAGAAGGCGAGGAGGGTTATTCACTTGTATGGATGACCAATGACGTAAAGATCAAAGCCGATAAGAGGAACTGGGGCAAGACCGGCATGCCGAACTATTACGGCCATCCGGGATTTGAAAACTCGGTGATGCTTGCTCTGGAGGCATATGACAAGAATAAAGAGCTGGAGATGAAGATGGAGACGAAGGAGATTTCAGATAATTTCAAGCATTCCATATCCGCTGAAGGCTATTCATTTATCAAGGTGAATTTCGGACAGGCAGGCAAAAAGTAAACAGGTTTTAGTTTTTTGTCAGTTTGGCAAAGCGGAGCAGAAGCTTCTTCTTTCCGTGTGCAGTAAAGTCGACGGTTGCGGTCGTATTCGGGGGTTCGCCTTCGATTGAAACGATTGTTCCGCTCCCGAATCTCTCGTGGCTGACACTGTCTCCCGTACTGAACTCTCCGGAAGTGGAGACATTCCCTGCCGGAGAGGAATAGGTAGCCTTGGGAGCCGTGATCTTCCTTAATTTTGAAGGGGTGGTGTACCTGACCTGTTCCTGTCCCATGGATCGTGGCTCTGGTCCGGTACGGGCCTGACTGCGGGAGAATGGCTTGCCTCCGGTCTGAGGATAATCGAGGAATTTTTTATCCATCTCAAGAATGAACCTGCTGGGGCCGCTTCTCTCGAGATTGCCCCATTTGTACCTGTTGAGGGCATAGCTCAGGGTCGCCATTTTCCCTGCACGCGTAAGCGCAACATAGAAGAGCCGCCTTTCTTCCTCCAGCTCCCGGGGATTTCCTGCCGAGAGGGGAGAGGGGAACAGGGTGTCTTCCATTCCCACAATGTAAACATGCTTGAACTCCAGTCCCTTGGCTGAATGCATAGTCATCAGGGTTACCTTGTCGCGGTCCTCTGATTTTTCATTGTCCTGATCGGTAAGCAGCGACACAGTAGCCATATAGGCCTCAAGGGATGTCGGTTCGCCGTTTGTTTCGGCCGACTCCGTGAATATCTTTATTCCGTTAAGCAGTTCCTCGAGGTTTTCATACCGGCTTACTTCCTCCGGCGATTTTCCTTCCCTGAGTTCCCTGATTATACCCGATCCCATGGCAATCTCCCTTGCTTTTATGAACGCTTCAGTTTCAGCGGAATCCCTCCGGAATGAAGTTATGAGGTCGGTGTAAGACTTGATTTTTGCAGCTGTGCCGTGGTTGAACTGTGACATGCCTCCGGCGTTTCCCGTTATCACCTGCCAGGCTGATGTACTGCTTTCGGCAGCAAGTTCAAATATCCTGGTTACAGTGGTGTCGCCGATCCCCCTTTTCGGGTAGTTGATTGTCCTTTTCAGAGCTTCCTCATCTTCGGGGTTGATCACCATCCTGAAGTAGGCAAGGATGTCCTTTATCTCTTTCCTCTCGTAAAAAGAAAGGCCTCCGTATATTTTATAAGGTATGTTCTTCTTTCTTAGAGTTTCCTCAAATATCCTCGACTGGGCGTTTGTGCGGTAGAGGATTGCAGAATCGGACCAGTTAAGCTGGCGCGAATATTTCTTGTCGAATATGTCCGAGGCTATATTGAATCCTTCTTCGGTATCGGTCAGGGCCTGCATCACCTGGATGTTTTCGCCCGATTCGTTTTTTGAATAAACGTTCTTCCGGATCTGCCCCTCGTTATTTGCAATTACTGTGTTGGCCGCATTTACTATGGTCTGTGTCGACCTGTAGTTTTGCTCGAGTTTGAACAACTTGTATTCGGGGTAATCGTTCCTGAATTCAAGGATGTTCTCTATCCTTGCCCCCCTGAAGGAGTAAATGCTCTGGGCATCATCACCGACAACGCAGATGTTCCTGCGGGCTGCAGCCAGTTTCTTTACAATCAGATACTGGGAGTAATTCGTATCCTGGTATTCGTCTACAAGTACGTAATGGAACTTTTCCTGAAAGGAGGCAAGAACATCGGGGAAATCCCTGAAAAGGATGTTCGTATTCAGCAAGAGGTCGTCAAAATCCATTGCATTTGCCCTGAAACACCGGGCGGCGTAGGATTTATATATCTCATACATAAGAGGCATCCTGGCGGCTTTGTCATATTCCTGAAGGCCTGCGTCGGAAGCATAAATACTTGCTGTTACAAGGTTGTTCTTTGATGCAGAGATCCTTGATGCTATCGCCCCTGGTTTATACACGCTGTCGTCAAGGCCCATTTCCTTTATTATCGACCTGATAAGACTTTTCGAGTCGGAAGAATCGTAAATCGTGAAATTCGATTTGTACCCGAGGCGTGTGCCTTCGGCCCTGAGTATCCTGGCGAAAATGGAGTGGAAAGTTCCCATCCAGATAAATCTTGCCACTTCAGGATCGACAAGTGCCGAGATCCTTTCGCGCATTTCGCCGGCAGCCTTGTTTGTAAAAGTAAGAGCAAGTATCCTCCATGCGGGTACCTGCTGGCGTAGCAGATGGACTATACGGTAGGTGAGAACCCTGGTTTTGCCTGAGCCTGCTCCGGCAATAACAAGGGCCGGACCTTCAGTATTGATAACTGCAAGCCTCTGAGCTTCATTCAGTTCCTCGAGGTACTTATCTGTCATTAACCGGTTTGATTACAGCTTAACGGGTTGCGCAAATTTAATAAATAGTACTTCTGATGCGGTTGATGTTGATAACTTGGTTTCCAAACTTATCAACATTATCTTATACTTGTAACGCGTTATAACAAAGATTCAGGTATAACGTTATTAGGTTGAATCATGAACTTTATCAGGGTTTTATCAAAGGTTTCC
>JAVEXG010000243.1:0-3028 GCA_034004115.1 Bacteroidales bacterium
ATACGCCGAAAATTTCACACTTGATTCACTAGGCACCAAAAAGTTGTTGGTAGTACCCATCAACTTCGTCGACTATCAATGCCAGACGTATGAACTTTGCGATGTCGTCCATAGTCAACTTGAAGATGCCTTCTTTGGTGAACCGGCCGATACCGGTTGGCAATCGGTTGCCAGTTTCTACAACAAGTCAAGTTATGGCAAACTGACGATTGAAGGTGTCGTCACGCCATTTTATGAAGCGACTTACACGATGGAGGAATTCGCCAATTTAGATCGGACGACAGGTATTTATGGTCAGTATTTCGATCCGACTTGGCAAATGGTTGAAGATGTCGTCGCGTGGTATAAGACTTATACCGGCACTAATCTCGATGAATATGACCAAGACAATGATGGCTTCATCGATGCCGTCTATATGATTTATATGAATCCCAACATGTCTTCTCGTTTATATTCGGATCCGGCGCAGCAAGATGTCTTCTGGGCATACATGTTCTCGGATTACGATAACTATTATTCTGCTGACGTCGAAAGCCCAGTCCCATTCACCTATGCTTGGTCAAGCCGCGACTTCATGTATGAAGGTTATGGTTTCGAAAGCATCGACGCCCATACATACATCCACGAGATGGGTCACGTCTTGGGTCTTGACGATTACTATACTTATGATGATGATGATTGGGGCGGTCTCGGTGGTCTCGACATGATGGACAACAACATCCTCGATCACAACGCTTATTCCAAATTCTTCTATGGATGGGCTGAGCCGATTGTCATCGATGGCACTAAAGGTGTCACCGAAATCGTTTTGACCCCATTCGAGAAGGATGGCAAGTTCATCTTGATTAACAACGATTGGAATGGAACGGCGTTCGATGAATATCTCGCCCTTGAGTTCTACACTCCGACGGGACTTAACTACAAAGATTCGATTACCGGACCATATCCGGGCAACAACCTTAAAGGTTTCACCGAACCTGGCATCAAACTGCTACACGTCGATGCGCGTCTAGGAAACTATAATTATGAGACGGGTGAATTCATAGGTTATACCGACCTTGTCGATAATGGACCTAACACCTATCCATATATCGCCATGAGCAACACGGCGAGTCGTAGCCAAAATCCCGATTACAAATTGGTACACTTGCTTGAAGAAAACAGAATGTTCACATTCGAGTTGAATGGTGTCGCCAACAACAACACCTTATTCCAAAAAGGTAGCTATTTTACCCCTGAACGATATGATCATTTCTTCCCTGAAAACGGGGTATTCAACGATGGCTCGGAAATCGGTTATCGCATCGAAATCGTCGATATGAGCGCTACGCAGGCGACGATTCAAATTCATCGTCTATAATTCTAAACAAATGTAGAATGGACGACCCCTCATCGGGTCGTTTTTTCTATATTGATATTACTGCAACTAGTTTGTTGCTATTACCATTTATCATTCATGATAAAATAACTTGGCACGATTATGAAACTGCAACTTACACTCACATCACTAAGTCCTCATACAACGCGCGCCATCGCTGGTACGCTCGGTTCTTTCCTCGACCAAGGCGACGTCATCGCCTTATCCGGCGATCTCGGGGCGGGTAAGACTACGTTGACGGGAGGACTCGCAAGCGCACTTGGCATCAAAGAACACGTGATTAGTCCGACGTTCAATATCATGCGTGAGTATCATTCCGGGCGGCTGCCTTTATTTCATATCGACGCCTATCGGCTTGAAGATGGTAACGCCGACATCGGTCTTGAAGAGTTCATCGATGATGGGGGAGTTTCCGTAATCGAATGGCCTCAATATATATTTGAATTCATACCTGAATCTGCGCTGTTCATTAATATTTTCATTTTGAATGGTGACGCTCGACGCATCGAATTTAATAGCGATAACGCCAGGTTCATCGATTTATTTGCGCTACTCAAGGAGACATTTAAATGATCCGTTTATTACTTGATTCGTCGGGGCGCGATTTATCGGTCGCTATTGCCCATCAAAATCGCATTATAAAATCCGTTTCCTATGCTGCTTGGCAACAGCAAAGTGAATTATTAGTCCCTGAGATCAAGCGATTAATCGCCTCTAGCGCTTATGATTTTCAGCATATCGAAGCAGTCCACGTCGCAAGCGGTCCAGGATCGTATACAGGTGTTCGCATCGCCCTTACCGTCGCTAAGATTATTGGATTTGCATTGAAGGTCCCGGTATACGCAGCGAGTTCACTTGAAATATTGAAAGTATCGAACCAACCGACAATTTGTCTTATCAATGCTCGGAGCAAGCGGTCATATTTTGGCGTTTATGAAGGTGATAAGGCCATCGTATGCGACACAATTAAAACAAATGAAGAAGTGTTTGATTACATCCACCAGCATCCCGATTATGCCTTAAGCGGTGATTTAGAGTACTTGGGATTGACACCGAAGAAGACAGATATCTTTCTTAATTTGCTGTTGACCCAATATCATCGCGAACCCATCAGCGATATCCATGCTCTAAAACCGATGTACTTGAAGGATAACTTATGATTGTCAGGCCTTTTCAGTTGGATGACATTAATCACGTCCTCGCTCTCGAGGCGGAATCGTTCAAACAGCCGTGGCGCCATGAGCATTTCTTGTATGATTTTAAAGAAAATCCTTATGCCTTTATTTTCATTGCTGAACAAAATGGGATGATGCTTGGATATATCGATTTTTGGATTATGTTCGAGGAAGCTACTATCAATAAAATCGCCGTGTTGCCGAATCTTCGCGAGCGGAGCATCGGCTCGACGTTACTTAACGATGCTTTAAACCGCATGCGAGTCGGTGGTGTGATTCGCGTGAGTCTTGAGGTGCGCGTTTCCAATCAGACGGCAATCGATTTTTATAGTAAACGTGGCTTTCGAGTGTTGCTGCGCAAATCGCAATATTATCAAGATGGCGAAGACGCCTTCTATATGGTGCAGGACTTATGAGTGACAAAATCATCTTAGCAATTGAATCTAGCTGTGACGAAACCGGCGTTGCTATCGTA
>JAVEXG010000094.1:0-14008 GCA_034004115.1 Bacteroidales bacterium
CCCATAAATGCTATTGCCATCAGCCCGGTAAGGATAAAAGTGATACCAAGGCCTTTAAGGGGATCAGGTACATTGCTGTATTTGAGCTTTTCCCTTATTGCTGCAATTCCGACAATGGCAAGCAGCCATCCTACTCCCGAGCCCAGTCCGAAAACCCCTGCCTCGATCACATTCGCATATTCTCTTTCCTGCATGAAGAGGGATGCACCGAGTATAGCACAGTTAACTGCTATAAGCGGAAGGAAGATACCGAGGGAGTTATAAAGTGCCGGACTGAATTTTTCGACGATCATTTCGACAAGCTGGACCATGGCTGCAATGAATGCAATGAAGATCATGAAGGTGAGGAAGCTGAGGTCGACATCGGCGAAGCTATCCCCAAGCCATATCAGCGCTCCTTTTTTAAGCAGGTATTTCTCAACCATAAAGTTAAGTGGAACAGTAATCACCAGGACGAAAATAACCGCAATTCCAAGTCCCATGGCTGTTTTAACCGATTTTGAGACCGCAAGGTATGAACACATGCCCAGGAAAAAGGCAAATACCATGTTCTCAACGAAAATCGATTTTATGAATATATTAAGAAGATTTTCCATAGCTCAGTCAGTTACTGTTTTTCGACAAGACTCTTATCCCTGCTCCTGTGAACCCATATTATAAGACCTACAACAATGAGAGCCATTGGCGGTAGTATTGCCATTCCATTGTTCTCATAACCTGTGTTGTAGATACCCAGCTTCTCAAGAACCGGATATCCGAAGATTGTTCCTGAGCCCAGGAATTCCCTGAAGAAGGCCACTATAACCAGGATCAGTCCATAGCCGGCACCGTTTCCGAGTCCGTCCAGGAATGAGGGCCATGGTTTGTTGGCCATTGCAAAGGCTTCCAGTCGTCCCATAATGATGCAGTTTGTAATGATAAGTCCCACGAATACCGAGAGTTGTTTGCTTACATCAAAAACATACGCTTTAAGGAACTGGTCGACAAGTATTACCATTGTTGCTATAACAACCAGCTGGACTATAATTCTGATTCTGTCGGGAATATATTTCCGTAACGAAGCAATTACAACGTTTGAGACGCTCATTACTACTATTACCGAAAGTGCCATCACCAGTGCCGGTTTCATCTTAACAGTTACCGCCAGGGCGGAACATATTCCCAGAACCTGGATGGTGATCGGATTGTTTTTACCCAGAGGTTCTGTCAGCAGCTTAAGGTTTTTTGCCGATAAAATCGGTTCTTTATCCTGATTGCTCATAAGTTAAATCCTGTTTTTTTGAAAATAGGCGTTATATTTATTAAGGCAGTCAAATATCATTTTCTCGAGGCCTTTACTCGTAATCGTCCCTCCTGATATCGCATCCACACCATGCTGATCGCCTTCCTTTGCACCTCCCTTTACTACCCTGACTGATGTGAAATCACCATTCTCAAAGAGTTTCTTACCCTCGAACTGGCTTTCAAACTCCGTTGTGTTTATCTCGGCGCCAAGGCCCGGAGTCTCACCCTTATGGTCGAAATTGGTGCCGTATATTGTGTTCATATCCGATTTAAGGGAGACGTAGCCATAAATCGGACCCCACAGGCCTTTACCCTCTACCGGAACAATAATAACTTTCTCGCCATCGGCAGGCTCAGCCCTGAAAATCGGAAGATATTGCTGTTCAAGCGGTTTCTTCTGTTCATTCCTTACGACAACTGTAAAGGCATCAATTCCTTCTACCACATCGCCATCCGGGTTGATCACGAATCCCTCCTTAATGAATTTTTCATAAAGCTCCTCGGTATTTTCACTGGTGGCTTCCACGTTGATGGATTCGAGCATGTTCCTTTTCTTTTCCATCTCGAGGTTCCTTGCCTGTGCCGGCTGAAGGAGAGTTGCTGCCAGCGAAAGCAGGGTAGCAACCGCAATCACCATGATCGCGGAGAAGATGAAAATATATCTGTTGCTGAATTGTTTCATTTTACACTGGTGTTAAGTGTAACCTTTGCTCTTTTGAGCCTTCTCTTGATATTCGCCTGAACTACATAATAATCGATAAGCGGTGCAAAGACGTTCATCAGCAGGATAGCCAGCATGACTCCCTCGGGATAAGCCGGATTAAGTACCCTGATAAGTACCGAGAGCACCCCGATAAGGAATCCGTAGATCCATTTGCCTCTTTCAGTCTGTGCTCCCGATACCGGGTCGGTAGCCATGAAAACGGCACCGAAAGCAAAGCCGCCCATAGCCAGATGATAGTAAAACGGCAGTTCCATATATTCATTAACTGACAGGGCATTCAGAAGCAGTCCCATCCCTATTCCTCCGGCGAAAACGCTTACCATTATTTTCCAGCTTCCGACTCCCGTGATCAATAAGATTGCGGCTCCGATCAGGATTGCAATGACTGAAGTCTCTCCCACCGAGCCGGGAATAGTTCCGATAAACATCTGCATGAACGAAGGAAGATTTGAGACATCGCCTGTTGCGAGCATGGAAAGCGGGGTAGCTCCTGAGTAACCATCGATGACATTAATCCCTTTGGTCAATCCTTCTGTCCATACGTTATCTCCGGTCATCCATCCGGGATAACTGAAAAAGACGAATGCTCTGGCAAGAAGGGCCGGGTTAAAGATGTTCATGCCTGTTCCGCCGAACACTTCCTTGCCGAGTATCACCGAGAAAGCGACAGCAAGTGCGAGCATCCATAGAGGTACGTCGACCGGCATGATAAGAGGGATCAGCAGCCCTGTCACAAGATAGCCCTCGTTAATCTCATGTCCGCGTATCTGGGCAGCAATAAATTCTATCCCGAGACCGACCCCATAGCTGACTATAATAAGGGGCAGCAGTTTAATAAATCCGAACCAGAAAGCCTGAAACAGAGCCGGGTCGGTTCCGACCGATCTGAAATGCTGCAATCCGGTATTGTAGCATCCAAAAAGAAGTGCAGGTATCAGGGCTATTATAACGACCGTCATAGTCCGTTTCAGGTCGATTGAGTCGCGGATGTGGGAACCTTTGCTTGTGACCTTGTCAGAAACGAACAGGAAGGCCTCGAACCCTTCAAACACCGACTGAAGCTTTTCAAACTTACCACCTTTCGTGAACCGGGGTTTCAGTTTATCAATCTTTTTTCTCAGGAAATCCATATGATAAAAATTCACAGTTTACTTAACTCATCTCTTTCCTTATCAAGTCCAGTCCCTGTCTGACAATTGACTGGATCTCGATCTTTGAGGGGCAGACAAACTCGCAGAGGGCAAAATCCTCCTCAGCCACCTCATATATTCCGAGGTTTTCCATCATGTCAATATCCTGGGCAATTATTGCCTTAAGAAGCTGCATTGGATAGATATCCATCGGGAATACCTTTTCATACAGCCCTGTTACGACAAATGCCCTCTCTCCGCCATGAAAGTTGGTGTCGGGTTTGTAAATCTTTTTCGGGAACAACGAAGAAAGAAATGTACGGGAGAAGCTCAGTTTGCCGACACCCGGCAAAGCCCATCCGAACATTTCGAAATAATTTCCTTCCGGGATCACGGTAACCTGCGAGTCGTAGAACCCCAGGTAACCATTTTGTTCGATTTTCGTTCCGGTAAGCACATTTCCGCTTATAAATCTCAGGCCGCCCTCCTTTGCATTATCTTCAAGGATGGGAGCTATAGCTGCTCCTGAAAGCATTTTATAGTACCGGGGTGCAACGACCTCTGAACCTGTAAGGGCTACCAGCCTTTCGGGCCTGTAGATGCCCTCAGCAAAAAGCCTTCCTATTGCAATTACATCCTGAAAATTCACATACCAGACGGTTTCTCCCTTGTTTACCGGGTCGAGATGATGAATCTGGACCCCGACATTTCCTGCAGGATGAGGGCCTGAGAAATATGATATTTCAACTCCGCCAAGACCTTCAAAGATCTTGTTTCCGTCTTCCCCATGCCTTAAAGTAAGGTTTACCTTCCCATTTGTAAGCTTTGAAACAGCCCTCAGTCCATTTCTGAAATGCTCAACTGAGGAGTTGGCCAGGATGAAATTATAATCAGGAGCCAGAGGGGCAGTGTCAAAACAGGAAATAAAAACCGATTTTGGCTGATCGTTCGGATTTGCGACTACATGATAGGGACGCTGACGGACAGCCGGCCAGAGACCTGATCTCAACAGCAACTCTTTGATTTGTGTTACGGAAAGCTTCTCAGGGTCCGCTTTCCCGAAATCCACCGCTGAGTCTCCGCTTTTTTCAACAACAACCTCAAGAATTTTTCTGCGGTCGCCTCTGTCAATCGAAATCACCTTCCCGCTCACGGGAGAAGTGAATTTTATCTCAGGCTGAAGTTTGTCATGAAAAAGCGAACTGCCTGCCTCAACTGAATCACCAATATGGACATCAAGCTTCGGAGTCAGTCCCGGAAAATCAATTGGTTTGACCCCAAACAGGGCAGGACTGACAGTTCCGGCGATCTCCCTTTCAGCAATACCTTCCAACCGGATATCAAATCCTTTTTTTAGCTTTATCGATCCTGGCATCTTAATTGATCTATTAAAAAAAACTCTGGCTGATCAGATTTCTGTTATATTAATAACAGTAACTGCAAATGTATAAATAGCAAGTCAAATTTTACGAAATATCGCAAAAATGATTCTATAAAATTCCACTATATTTAAATTTGTCAATAAAATCCAAACGATGATTTTTACCCTGCTTATAGCATTTTTTACTAACGCTTTCACTATTAATCAGGAAGGCAATACTGAGCTTACTCTTACAAATCATGTCTTCGACGACAGGGTGAAGACAGTGCAGATCTACAAGGAAGGATGGAACCTGTCATACCCTGTCATCAGGCTGAACAGCGGCGAAAAGCTGGAACTTCATTTCGACCTCATGGGAAATGACATTGATAATTTTTATTATTCATTCATTCACTGCGACAAGGACTGGAACAGGTCGGATATATTCCACACAGACTATCTCGAAGGTTTTCCCGAGAATCCGGTGGAGGAATACAGACCTTCGTTCAACACAACGGTTCACTACACTCACTACAAGCTTTCGTTTCCCAACGACAGGATAAACTTCAAGCTCTCCGGCAATTATATTATCCTTATACACCCGTCGAATGATCCTGAGAATCCTGTACTTTCATACCGTTTTATGGTAACGGAGGATCTTGCCGGGATAGAAATTTCTGCACATCGCCCGAGAATGACAGCTGACCTCAACAAAAACCAGCAGATCGACTTCAACATAAACATATCGCCTCTCAGGATAAATGATCCTTACAGGGATGTCTTTGCCTTCATTCTGCAGAACGGACGGTGGGACAATGCCAGAAAGAACCTTAAGCCTGAGTTCGTCAGCAACGACCAGCTGAAATACAGCTCCCTGACTGACAAGAATGTGTTTCCGGGCGGAAATGAATTCAGGTATTTCGACATAAAAAGCATCAGATACCAGTCACAATATGTAAGAAAGATCGATTTTCTGATGTCGAATTATCATGTTTACCTAGCTCCTTCCGACGACAGGGAATTCAAACCGTATTTTTACTGGGAAGATTTCAACGGTAAATACTATATCGCCATTCAGGAGGAAAAGAATCCCGAGACTGATGCCGATTATGTATCTGTTTATTTCACGCTTCCGTCAAAATATCCGGTTGAAGGGGGCAGGATGTATGTATCGGGGGCATTCAACAACTGGGAATTCAACAGCAACAACCTGATGAGCTACAATGCGGCGGAGGGTGCATACGAATGCATTATCCTGCTGAAACAGGGCTGGTATAATTATGAATATGTATTCAGGAGGGACGGCACCGACGACAGTGTTGCCTCAAAGTTTGAGGGAAGCCATTATGAAACTGAAAACGACTATACAGTCCTTATATATTACAGGAATCCGAGGGAAAGGTACGACCGGATTATAGGAGTGCAGACGATCAACACCCTCAACAGGCTCACTGATTAGTGCTTCGGGTGGGAATCGATCCCGTATTGCATCCTGATAGTGTGTTCAAGCACCTTCAGGATTTCGTTCATATACTCATTGACAGCCTTTGACGATCCGGGAAGAGTAAATACAAGCGACTTTCCTGATACTCCTGCCACTCCCCTGCTCAGTAGTGCATTTGGATTTTCAGCACCGTATTTTACCCTGATCAGTTCCATAATTCCCGGGATTTCCTTTGAAAGCAAGGGTTTAACCGCTTCGATTGTAATATCGCGCGGGCCTATCCCGGTTCCTCCGGTTGTAAATATCAGGTTCATTGATTTGGATGAATCCCTCACCAGATCCTGAAGTATCGCGCGGTCGTCGGGGATGAGTTGCATTCTGAATTCCGGCTTCCATCCAAGGCTGCTGAAGAAGAGAGAGAGCCGGTCCCTGATTGCCGGACCGCTCAGGTCTTCGTAGTCTCCTCTGAAAGCCCTGTCGCTCAGAGTAATTATGAGGATATTGAATTTTTCGGGCAGATTCATAATTTGGTCTTCTCAGTTACCATTACCCTGTCGATTACCATCATTTTGTCAACTGCCTTGCACATGTCATAAACAGTCATCAGGGCTACGCTTACAGATGTCAGGGCTTCCATTTCCGCACCCGTTCTGCCCGTGCATGTGACTTCACTTTCAGCCACTATCCCTACCTCATCTGGATAGAGTTCGACTTTGACATGGTCGAGTACGATGTTATGGCAGAGGGGAATAAGCGAAGAAGTTGCCTTTGCAGCATTAATACCGGCAATCTGGGCTACAGTCAGCACATCCCCCTTCTTAAGTAAATTATCTTTGATCAGGTTGAGGGTTTCATCCGAAAGTTTTATGTGTCCTGTTGCTTTTGCACTTCGCACCTGAACTTCCTTTGCCCCTACGTCGACCATAGATGCTTTTCCTGTTTCATCAACATGTGAAAACTTTTCCATGAGTTTTATCCTCCGATATTATAAAAAGAGTTATTTGAATTTGTCATTCCTTTCTCAGGTTTATTCTCCAAAGCCATTCTCAGGGCTTCATCGTAACCGAGTGCCCTGATATCAAACTCCATGCCATTGAACAGGCAGGGTTTAAGTTTGCCGTTGGAGGTAAGTCTCAGCCTGTTGCATTCATCACATAGTCCGCCGGTCCCGCCGTGCACTTTTGAGAATCTCCCCTTTTCAAGATCCATTTCTTCAATATACCTTACCTCAAGACCGTTAATTCTGCAAAACTCGCTCACACCGGTTGCATCTTCCTGTGAACCCGAAGTGCCTCTCACGCAATTGATCTTGACAGGCGTCAGTCCTGCTTTCCGTGCAGCTTCAATGCCCCTGAACACATCATTCAGATTTCCTTTACGGGTAATCCATGCGTATTTTTCAGGGTCAACCGTATCGAGACTTATATTTACCCGTTGAAGTCCGGCCTTTTTCAGATCAGCAGCAAAATTTTCAAGCAGAGTTCCGTTGGTTGTCATCGACAGATCGGCTATTCCCGGTATCCCGGCGATCATGCCGACAAGAGCCACAATTCCCTTTCTCACCAATGGTTCACCGCCGGTGATCCTTACCTTGTCAATTCCCTTTTCCACTGCGAACCTTGTAAAGCGGGTAATCTCATCAAAAGTAAGTATATCTTCATGTCTGAGAAGCTTAATCCCTTCACCCGGCATGCAATACCGGCATCTCAGATTGCAGCGGTCGGTTACCGAGATACGCAGATAGTTAATATGCCTGTTAAATCTGTCTAACACTCACAATTTCCCCTTTCTCAAATATTTTAACTCCGGCAGGCATTGAAATTATCCCATCCGTTTCGTTCATGGCAGTGATGTGAGCCGAACCATGGTACTCAACAGGGTTTACTGTACCCTCTCCGGTAATTTTAACCGGAATCAGTGCCATCCTGTCGGCTGATCTCCTCTCATAGCTCAGTGCCATGGGCAGTTTCAAGGTCAAAGGTTTCCAGTCGCAGTTCATCATTCTGAACAATAAAGGTTTAACCAGCATTTCAAACTGAATGAACGAAGATACCGGATTTCCCGGAAGGCCAAAAACAGTTGCCTCCGCATGAAGCCCGAAGGTAGTGGGTTTCCCGGGTTGAACAGCCACACTGCTGAAAAGAATTCTGACACCGGCCCTTTCAAGAACTGAAGGGACAAAATCGAAATCACCCATTGAAACACCTCCGGTAATAATCACAAGGTCATTTTCCGCAATAGCCTGACTGACAATCCCGTAAGTTATGTTCTCGTCATCACCGGCGATCCCATAGTAATTTCCTTTAGCGCCGGTTTGCTGAATCTGGGCCAGGAGCTGGCTGGAATTGCTGTTTCGGATCTGGGATAAACCGGGGACAATGCCGGGTTCGACAAGCTCGCTTCCCGAGCTGATCACCGCAACGGCCGGCTTAACGCTGACCAGAGGAGAAACATGACCAACTGCTGCCATTGTTGCAATATGCTGAGGCCGGATCAGCGTGCCAGCCCTGATTACAATATCTCCTTTTTTGATGTCTTCACCCTTTAAGGCAATATTGTCCTTTTTCAGAGTGCCTGTGAGCCTTATCCTTCCAGATGACAGGGTTTCAGTATCCTCAACCATTATCATGCAATCGGCACCCGCGGGAACCGGGGCGCCGGTCATGACTCTTGAGCAGCAGCCTCTGGCAATATTTTTTGAAGGCCATACCCCGGCCGGAACAGTTTCGAGCACCTCAAGCTCATCCCCGAGATCATCTTTCCTGCATGCAAAGCCATCCACCGAAGATTTGTCGAACGGAGGCATGTCCATGTCGCTTATAACATCCCCGGCCAGCACCCTGTTAAGTGAATCAGCAAAGGAGATCCTTTCAGATTCCATCATTGGGATATCCGACTCCATTACGGTATCAACAGCCTGAGAAAAAGGGATCATGTCCATTCTATCTGTTTAAAGTTAATTTTTCCGAACCTGTTTCTGAATCATTACTCCCGTCGATGACAACTGCCGCCTCTACGGGAAAGGAGATCCATACCTGTGAAGCTTCTCTTCCCTTCAGTTTCCTGAAATCACCGGCAGAAAGGCCGGCAACAAAAAGCATTCCGGCATCGACTGTGATTTCCATACCATATTCAGAAGGGAATATCTCTCTGATCACTCCCCTGAAACAGTTTTCAGTGGCCGGAACCGGTTCAGTGTCGCTTATCATAATATTCTGGCTTCTCACTATCATAAGTCCCTCTCCATCAGAGCTATTGCCCGCAACGCGGAATGTCATGTTCCCGTCACCAGCCGCTTTCCACCCATCGTCTTCCTTTCTTACTTTTACATTGAAAAAGTTTTTAATACCGGCATACCTGGCAACGAATCTGCTTGCAGGTTGTCCGAAAACCGATTCAGGAGTACCTTCCTGGACTATCGTGCCGGCATGGATCACCCCAACCCTGCCTGCCAGGCTTACCGCCTCCCGGTAATCGTGAGTGACATGAATTACAGTCAGTCCGCTTCTGTTAATACGGCGAAGAACTTTCCTTATGTCGTCCTTGAGGCTTGCATCGACAGACGACATCGGTTCATCAAGCAGAAGCAGCCTTGGGGAAAGAACCAGAGTCCTGGCAAGGGCAACCCTCTGGAGCTCGCCTGATGACAGATTTTGCGGATAGCGGCCGAGAAGGGCTGAGATATTCATTTCGGCTGCAATGGACTTAACCTTTCCGGCGATTTCATCCTTTTTCATCCCTCTCGAGCGAAGGGGATAAGAAATATTCCCATAGACTGTCATGTTGGGAAAGATGGCAAAATCCTGAAAAACCAGACCGACGGGCCGATCCTGTATTTTACGTTTTGTCATGTCCTGTCCGTCAATCCACACAGTCCCCGAATCAGGAGTGTTCAGTCCGGCAATAAGTTCAAGCAGGCAGGTTTTTCCTGATCCCGAACGGCCGAGAAGGACAAAATACTCACCATCAGGGACTTCAAGACTGATTCCCGATAGAGCAAAGGCTCCGAACTTCCTGCTTATATTTTCAAGTTTCAGCATCAGGAGTGATATGAGATTCCTTCTTTTTCAGTGAAATAAGCCTGAGAAGAATGAAGATCGCCAACGCAACGATAATAAACAGGACGGATACAGGTCTTGCATAATCCAGACCGAAGGAACTGAACCGTTCATAGATAAGAACAGGAGCGGTCATCGGGTGATATGCAACTATAACAACAGCTCCGAACTCGCTCATACCCCGGGCAAACATCATAACGAATCCTGTCATTATGCTTTTCCAGGCCAGGGGAAGCGAGATTGTGAAGAAGACCCTTGTATGGGATGCCCCGAGTGTCAAAGCCGCCTTTTCAAGCCTTACCGGCACGGAGGCAAAGCCATCCCTGGCTGAATTAATCAGGAATGGAATGCTTACAAAGGCCATCGCAAGAGCAATTCCTGCCGGATTATTAATCAGTGACAGCCCTGCTGAATCGGCAATGCTGCCAAGAAATCCGTCCCTTGAAATGAATCCAAGCACAGCTATTCCTGCAGCAGTG
Source organism: Bacteroidales bacterium (assembly GCA_034004115.1). Lineage (GTDB taxonomy): Bacteria > Bacteroidota > Bacteroidia > Bacteroidales > VadinHA17 > LD21. The sequence continues at coordinate 10,480 of JAVEXG010000094.1, forward strand.
TGCGGGATGACCACGGGCAAATCAATAAGTCCCTGCACAACTCCCTTCAGCGGAAAATCCTTACGGGCAAGGATCCAGGCAAGGGGTATGGCGGTAAATGCAAACAGGAAGGTTGCGGAAAAAGCCACAAGGAGTGTAAGCCAGATACTATCCCTTACTTCCCTGTCATTTGCTGTTTTGAGCAGCTCAGATCCGCTTGTTTCAAAGAAAATCCCTGCAAGGGGGGCCAGGATAAACAGCAGGACAAGAGATGACAGAATCAGCATTATCAGGCTGAAGAGGCTGCCTCTGACCGGTTGCTCTCTATTGAATCCCATCGCCAAGGTACTTCTTAAGACCGGACGGGATCATGGCAGGCTGTTTGGTTTCAGGAGGCACAACAGGATCCTGTCCGTTTCTCCTGAAAATTTCAACACCTTCAGCACTCAGCATGAACGAAACAAAGTCTGTGGCTCCCTCACTGTTAGGGGCATCATTGAGGACAGCCAGACTATAATTGATATAATCACCCCTGATGGTCATTTTACTGTCGGGTGTTTTGCCGGCCACATCGACCGACACGGAATTATAATGTTTGTTCATAAGCGGATTACCCAGATTTATCATATCGGGCAATTCAATATATTTCAGGTTGTGCTGCCTGGCAACGGATTTATACTGGAACATATAATCAGAAGCGCCCGCTTCAACCAGGGCAATCAGATCAACCTCCTTGGGGCGGATAAAATTCCTGTCTTTTGCGGTCAGTTTCCCTTCTAGACCCGTTATGCCGTAATAATTTTCTGCAAGCTTGAAAGTCATTACGCTTCTGTAGCCGCAGGGATCGGAATCAGGGTCCGACCTGGAATAAACAACATCATCCCTGAGAAGAATGTCAATCCAGTTTGATGAATCAATTTCAGATGAATACCTCGATTCTTCGCGGTATGCAATTACAATCTCATTTGTGGCGAATTTGATGCTCCAGGAGGCGTATTCCGGTATAATAAGTTCGTCAATCACCATGTAATCAGCTGATGCAATGATGTCGCACGGTTTCCTTAGTTCTGTAATCTTACGTGCACAGACAAGGCTTCCGGCAGGTTCCATAAGAATTTTTACCCCGGGATTAAGCTTTCTGTATTCATCGGCCAGTTGTTTAAAAGGCACTGACAGGCTTCCCGCATGAAAGATAATAATCTCTTTCCCCCTGTCAGCGACGCTGTTCCTGCAACCGGGGAATGCAACAAAAAACAGTGCAAGCAAAAAGAAGATGCGTTTTATCATCAGGAGACAAAAATACGGAAAACCGGCAGAATAATGTCAATTAATCCTACTGGTAATCACTGACGACTTCAATCACCTCAGGGAAATCCATTCCGATTTTTTTGAGGAATCCGATTGTCGGCACTCCGTTATTGTTCCATCCGCGGCGTTTGTAAACAGCGTCGAGAAGGCTCTCGTACCTGGCTTCCCGGTATTCCCTGACCAGTTTCATCTTTTCCTGAGTCGTCTTCCCTTCAGGGTCTATTCCCATATTTTCCTTTAGCTGCTTGTCATATCTTTCAGCTCTCGATTCATATTCCTCAACAGTAACCGGGCCTGCAGCGCGGTAAGGCTGTGCGTCGTACCTGCGGGTTCCGTACCCTCTTCTCAGGTTGAATACCCGCTGGAAGTTATATACCCTTTCCGAGTCCTCAATAAGCCTTTCCTTGCTGAATTCCCTTCCTGTGACGGCTTTGTAAATTGTAACATAATTGTCGACATGCTCCGGCACCTTTGCAGGTTCGTCAGTCTGAGCGTTGGTCTCGGGCTCAACATCATTCCATGGAAGCTTGCAAAGGCCCACCAGTCCGAACCAGGTTCTGAACATCGGGAAATAGTGCAGTGCCTCGGCTTTATTTTCGAATGTGGGAATCTGGTTGTTAACCATATCCATGAAGATAAGCCAGGCCTCATCATGCTGCGGTCCCTTGTTTGTCAGGGCAAATCCGCCCTGTTGTGCAAGTGATTCCTTTGGCATATATTGTGAATATTCGAGCCCCTTGTTTTCCATTGCGATATCCTTCAGGAAAGAGGCCTCACCCCAGCCGTTGGCAATGAACAGTTCCTTCATCCTGCGGACTCCCGTCCCTGCTATTTTCCCGAATCCTTCGCCCCTGGCAAGCTGGTGAAGCATCTCCAGGGCGGCTGCCGAATTGCCGAAATTCAGCTCAAGTCCGCCGGTTCGTTCCTTATTCAGGATCCCGTTCTCGTAGCATTCCATAACAAAGGCCGACAGTGTGCTCCAGGTTATTGTGCAGATACCGTAAGTATCGCAGTAGAAGTTGGTTTCGATGACGTATCCCGGATCAAAAATTCCGCAGTTTGATCCCAGACCGGCAGCATTTTCATATTCCGGTCCGTCAACTATTACAATCTGTCCTTTGTACGGACCTGTCTGAACCTCATAGTTGTCGATACCCTTGCTGCACGACATATTGCATCCGAGCCAGCAACCGTCGGGAATATTCTGGGTGAAATATGATTTCCACACCATTGAATCGATTTTATAGGCTTCAGGGTGGCTTCCGAACTTGTAGTTATGAACAGGAAGAAGGTCGTGGTCGTTCATTATTTCAACCAGATGAGCCGTACCCACCTGCCGCATCTGGCACTGTGCGTCGTCAAGCTCCCTTATTTCCCTGTTGAACCGCCTTCCTCTTTCCATGATGGCCTCGAGATCAACGACATTATTAAGGTTTCCCTTAACCCCGGGGACCTTGCAGACCAGCGCCTTTATCTTTTTGTTACGGAATACCGTTCCAATTCCGCCCCTTCCTGCCTGCTTCATCCTGACTTTCTTCCTTCGGGCATCGTAGAAGCTGAAGTTTAGCATTCCGATAAGGGAGTGCCCGGCTGCCGACCCGGATGATACGACACCGATATTCCTTTTTTCACTTTCATCAGCCGCAAACATCTCAGTAAGCTGTTCAGCCAGAACGTGACTGTCGGCTGCTTCGTAAGGAGCTTCGAAGATCTCTACAATATGGTTAACACCGTCAATAAACACTACGACATCACTCTGGGCCTTGCCCTGAATTTCAATTGCATCAAATCCGGAGAACTTCAGAAACGGCCCGAAAAACCCTCCCACATTACTGTCCATGACTGAATTGGTCTGGGGGGAAATGCTTACGACAAGAGATTTGCCTGTACCTGAGTACTGGGTTATTCCTCCGATAGGTCCTGATGATATTATTATCTCATTCTCAGGATCATCCCATTTTGTATCGGGCAAGGTAGCATCCCAGAGAAGACGAAGTCCGTATCCCTTGCCTCCTATGAATTTTTCCTTCATCACGGGCGGGACGTCCTTTTCCCTGATTTCAGTTTCTCCCACATTCACATAAAGTATTTTGTCGGTATAGCCCTTATCCAGAGGGGTCCATTTATAGTCCCATCTTTTTAAAAGGCGATGCTTTGCTTTAATTTGTTGTAAATCCATAGCTTTTATATTGATTACCGGCGTAAATTATTATTTATGACCAAATTTACTCTATAAAAAACA